>CAYFHR010000025.1:0-12057 GCA_964343155.1 uncultured Thermoproteaceae archaeon
CTTCCTTTATGGGGAGGTGAAGCTTAAAACCATGATTAGGGGCATTAACCATGGAGATTATTGAACTCATAAATGAGGCAGCCTCATACATTTCGTCGCTGTGGGTTGAGCACATGGTCCTGGTTAAATTAGCCATAGACGTAGCCTACGGTAGGGTTGATGCATCCCTCCTAGTTAGGGTTTTGGGATCACACATATCTAAGGAGTCGGCCATAGTGTCTAAAGGCCTCTTAAACCTAAAGACGCTGAGTGAGGTTAAGGACATGTATGGTGAGCTTTCCAGGCTCTACATCGGGGGTGGGTTGGGTAAAGGTGACTTAGCCAGGTTTGTTAAGCTCCTGGAGAAGCATGATTCGGAGTTTAGGGCTGAATTAACCAGGATTGTGGAGGACATATATGTTAAGTCCATGGAGGCGCTCAGCACCTGACAATGGTGTGGCCGGACGCCTTCCTAAGCCTATTCATAATTGCTAATCCAATACCCTCCTCAGGGTATCCTTCAGCCACGGCCACATCAACGTCAAGCCTATCGACCATCCTCAATGCGTCGAATAGATTCTTGGCAACAGTATATAGATTGCCCCTTGAACCAACTTGAATAGTCTTGAAACCAGCGTCCTCATACCTCCTGCAGGTCTCGGCACTGCAAAGTATGAGGACTCTTAACCCCCTCCTGGCCTTATCCATGGCAGTATCCATGGTTAACTTAACTAAACCGTCTAAGTCATTGCACTCAGCAACTATGAGTGGTTTATCTGGGGCATAGTGCCTATATTTCATTCCTGGGGCCAGCGCAACGTTAAATTGGCCAAGGCCCCTAGCCTCATCAGGCACCTTGACTTCCCCAAAGAGCTCCCTAAGCTCCTCGATTGTAAATGGCCCAGGCCTATACAGTACTGGGGGCTTCTTAGTGAAGTCTATGATTGTTGACTCAACCCCAAAGAAGGTCTCGCCGGCATCTAGGATAAGCTCTATTTTGCCGTATAGGTCTGCTATAACGTGCTCAGCCCTAGTGGGGCTAGGCTTACCTGAAATATTAGCGCTTGGCGCCGAGATAGGCGTACTAGCCTTAATCAGGGCCAGGGCCACTGGATGCGCCGGCATCCTTACGGCAACTGTGTCTAGGCCGCATGAGACTGTTGGATGTATCCTACTACTCTTCTTCAAAATAACAGTTAGGGGCCCTGGCCAAGCCCTCCTAAGCCTATTAACCAAGTCCTCAGGGACCTCGTCGGCAACCTCGTAGAGCTGCTCCAGTGAGGCTATGTGTATTATGCTTGGGTTATCCATGGGCCTATTCTTAACAACATATATCCTCCTAACGGCATCTGGGTTGTAGGATGATGCCCCAAGCCCATACACGGTCTCGGTTGGGAAGGCTACAAGGCCCCCCTCCAATATCACCTCAGCAGCCTCCCTGATGGCTTCCTGGCTTGGGTTCAGTGGGTCAACCTTAATGACCCTGGTCTCCATCGTGTTGAGCATGGATAAGGGCCTTTTAACCTCTACTCAGTCAGTACGTTGTTGAGCACTTGGAAACCTCCTCAGCCACGGTTGCGACATCTTTAGTGTTCCTAACTATGTATGCCCTACATTTAAGCACCTCATGTGGACTTCCCTCACCCTTCATGAATGCGCCTGAGGGGTCGTATAGGACAGACACCATACCGTACATTAAGGCTCCTAGGAAATCCTCATAGAAGTTGTCGCCCACGTGTACAGCTATGTCGGGTTCACGTTCACCTGTCAGCGTCCTCACAAGCGTATCGAATATTACTGGGTGGGGCTTTGAGTAGCCAACCTCGTCTGAAAATGCGCCATAGGTCACGAATTTCCATAGGCCAAACCTAGTCATTAGACTCCTCGTAACCCTACCCGGCCAAAATATCACGTTAGACACTATACCTATGATCCACCCATCCTCCTTAAGCATGTTTAATAACTCGTAGACGCCCTCTATGGCGCTAACCCTCCTGGAGTTGGACACTGTATCAGCTATGACGTTCTGTACATCTACTGTTAACCTATTGTTAATGGGTATTCCGTATCTTTGGCATATCTTAAGTACGAGCCTCCTAACATTCTCCATAGGCGGTGTTGAGACGAAGCCCCTCCTCCTATCGAACCTAACCTCACGCTCAATGGATTTATAATACTCGGTAACTACACTGCTTTCAACGCTATACCCCATTTCGTTAAAATACCTAGTTATCGACTCCCCAATCTCCCTAATCAAGTCCTCCCCATACCTTATCAACGTCTGATATACATCAAAGGTTATTACTCTAAGCCTCTCAGCCACATTTAATGCTGACCTACTGAAGTTTATTAATGTTTAGACTATCCACAGTGTTGGCCTGGGTAGCGAATTTGCAAGCCCCTCAAGCCCCAGCCTTGAAATGGGCTTATGCAAATGCCTCAACTCACTTTGCCTAGGCTCCTCATGAATAATCAGTGACCGATACTCCATCCGCCTAGGGACATATGTCCTAAAGCCGCAGTTAGAGCACTTCAATTCGCCTAGGCGCCCATTAGCCTTAAGAATACCACCACACCTCGGGCACCTTGGATTACCATACGTTGCATCTATTAATGTTGCTAATCCACCCTCAACATACATGTATATGCCCTCGGGCCCCGGCTTTAACCCACCGTAGGCTAATAGTCCCCTAGCCTTATCAAGCATCTTAAAGCCGTAATGCCTATATGCAAATGCCTTAACTCCATCAATGTCCAGTAATACGTTACCTTCATTCGATACACTACGCCCTTTCAATACGCCGTAGGTTAGGTACTGCCCATAGGGCCTACTTGATGTTGCATACATGTGGGCTTCCGTCCCCTGATTTGTAACATATATAATCCACTTCTCTTCAATATTAAGCGTTGACGATATTATTGAAGCGGCTATTAAGAGGTGGTATGGGGAATCACCCCTAATGCCGTAGACTACAGGGTCCTTACCATGGGGCTGTATTAACACGTTACCCTCACCAATATTCTCAAATGTGAAGGGTGCTGTGGCTTCATCTATTAACTTAACCAGGTTGTAGTCGACTTCAGGTTTACCATCCTCATGATACGCCAAGAGCTCTAATGTTGAATCACCCCTTAAGTCAGCCATTATGGCGGCCAGGGCCCCTACAACACCCCTACCACCCCTACTCAGCGCATTAACCTTCCTAACCCACCTCTCGGCAACATCCCTAGTGACTATGCCTGTTAAGGCCCTCCAGTAGATCCAGTGGTGTGAGTCGTCGCTTGAAATAACTATACCTGGGCTCGTCTTACCAACACGATGCGAATACGCGTCAACAGCCCATTCGGCAAGTTCAAGCGCCTCGCCAGGGTCTATGTCTAGGTTTACGGCTACGGCTGCATTGCCCCTTGTTTTAAATGGTATGTTTGGGTTAAGCCTGATCAACCTTGGATAACCTAAAACCCTGTCCTGGCTCCTAGTCCTTAGAAACTCCTTAATCATATTATACATAACATATGTCGTACACCCCTTCTCGTGGGAATCCGTATCATCTATACCCACCCAAACCATTACGTATGCACTGTATGCATCCCTAGTTAAACCTTTTACCTTAATAGGCCTTAACCTAAACAGAAAGTTAATTAACTTCTGGGTGTCTGGACTTTTAAATGGACTTTGATGCGCGTGGGCACGAGTGGATGTTTAGGATATGGAGGAGGAGGGGCATTTTAAGGGACATAGTGTTAACCCTGCTCGCCATTAAGGGTGAGATGACGGGTGCCCAGATTATTGATGAGATAGAGAGGATGAGCCTAGGCTTCTGGAGGCCATCGCCAGGTTCAATATATCCGCTCCTGGATGAGCTTGTTAACGAGGGTTTGGTTAAGATATCGAAGATAGATGGTGTTAAGAAGTACTATACGTTGACTGAGGAGGGTAGGAGGGCATTGGGGCTAATGCATCCCCCACCACCCCCTCTAGCCGGCATGCCATTCAACATAGATGAATTTGTATCCATGGCAAGGTACATTATGGATAATTGGGATAGGTTGAGTAAGGAGGATAAGGATAGGGTTAGGCAGATTGTCGATGACTTGAAAAAATTGATAGGATGAGATTTTATTTTAAAAAGCCTAATTCACCATTCACCACCAGCGCCAGGGTCTTCTAGGCCCTGGACCCCACCCCCACCAGGGCCCAGGCCACCAGCCCCATGGTGGTGTTGATGCAAGCGACTTACCTAGGTCCGTTAACTCAAGGTACTCTTCACCACCCTCAGTATACTTCCTCACAATGCCTGACAGCAGTAGGTAGCTTACCACTAAGTCGAAGGCTGCACCATACAGTGGTACTGCCTGCCTCAACTCACTTATCTTCCTCCTACCCTTACTTAACTCCTGTATTATACTCCAGCCCCCTAGCCACAGTACCCTACCGTACATTGCTTATCGATAACTATTCCGATATCGAAATATTTAAACCTTTCGCTATTCGATAACTTCACCAATTAGGTTTATTGGAGTAGCCCCAGTCACCTTAACCTTCACGAATGAGCCCAGGTAGGCCTCCTTAACTATAACCGGCCTATAATCCATGAGCCTAACCATGAATCCCCTCCCCATGAAGCCTCTTGAACTCACAATACCTTCATAAACCCCGTTAACATATTTCATGTTTCTACTTAAGGAGACTTCCAAAGCCACCCTACTTAATATGCTACTCCTCTCCTTCTTAACCCTGTCAGGTACCTGCTTCATGTATGACGCCTCCGTGAATGGCCTTGGGCTGTACCTAGCAACATGCACCTTATCTATTTCAAGCTCCTTAACGAGCCTCACACTCTCCTGGAAATCTTCATCATCCTCACCAGGGTGTCCAACTATAATGTCTGTAGCTATGAATGAGTCCTCGAAGGCCCTCCTAATCTTCAACACCTCACCTCTGAATAGGTCTACAGTATACTTCCTCCTCATAATCCTCAACACCTTGTCACTCCCACTCTGGACTGGTATGTGGAAGAACCTGTAGATCCGCCAATCGCCCTTAACCACGTCGATGAGCCTATCTAGGATTTTGTCAAGCTCCAGGGGTTCTAACATGCCTAGCCTAATCATGTACCTGCCCTCAACCCTCTTTAATATTCGTTCAAGGAGGTCGACTAGGTCATAGCCCTTATCCTTACCGTACGCTGAAACCTCCTGGCCCGTCAAATATATTTCCCTGGCACCTAGTGAAACCGCTTTAGCAACCTTCTCTACAACATCGTCTATATTAGCGCTCTTAACCCACCCCATCCCACCCCTCGTATACTTTATTACGCAGTATGTGCAGTTTCCGAGGCATCCAACCTGTATTGGGACCACATATATGTGGCCGTTCAATGGGTTGTATTCAGGGATCTTAGCCATCTCCCTAGGTTCATCAAGGTATTTACCGCTTAAAACCTCTGTAAAGTGCTCCACCGAGTTGGGCGTTGCCAATAATGCCCCTGGCGCAATCCTCCTAATCTCACTGGGCCTAGCCTTAGTTAAGCATCCAGCAACTATGAGCCTTGCACCCAGTTTTGAAAGCTCCTCAATCCTCTTAAGCTCCCTAGCCTCGGAATCCTCCCTGACAGCGCACGTATTTATGATTATTAGATCTGCCTCTGACGGCTCAGGCACCTTAACATAACCTAGCCTCCTCAACTGCTCCTCAATCAGCTGTGAATCAGCCTTGTTTAGCCAGCATCCATAGGTCTCAATGTAGTATTTCATTATGCTCATTCAACGATTAAGGCCCTGTTACCTTAATAAAGCTTTAATGCGGCTGCTCACCTAGGTTCTCGATTAAATGTAGTATTACCTTAACGTCGCTTAAAACGTCACTTATTTTAACATATTCGTTAGGTTCATGGGCAGTATCGCTCGCCGTCATCCAGACGGCTGCAGGTATTCCCCTAGCCCTAAGGTACCTGGCGTATGTACCTCCACCAATCCCCATTGTGACTGGCTTAACCCCCTTAACGGCCTTAATGGCCTCGCTAAGCCTTACAACAACCTCGCTATCTGGGGGCGTTGGTGGTGCTGGATCCTCCCTTGAAACAACTTCAACAGAGGCTGAGCATCCATGGGATTTGCAGAATTCCTCGGCAGTGTTTTTAATTAAAGCTATAACATTGTCGATGCTGTACTTGGGCAGTATCCTGCAGTCGAAGTAAACCGTGTGTAGGCCTGGTATCGTATTTATGTTGTCTACATTCTTCTCAACCTTAGTTGGCTCAAAGGTTGATTCAGGCGTAGTGAATAAGGGGTCCCTGTCGCTGAATGCCTCATGGAGCCTCCTGTCAACCTCAAGAGCAAGCATCATGCCTAACCTATGCGCATTTAGGCCCCTTGCCGGTGCACTTGCATGGGCCTGCCTACCCTTTACAACTAGTTTAACCCAAAGTATCCCCTTCTCAGCAACCTCTATCATTGAACCATCTGGTGAGCCTGCGTCAGGGACTATGACGAGGTCGTTGGCCTTGATCAGGCCTGGCTCATGGTCGAGTACGTATTTGATGCCGTAGTTACTGCCCGTCTCCTCATCGCTAGCCAGTATTAAGCCGTAGTTTATAGGCGGTTTAATCCCATGATCCCTCAATGCCTTAGCTACGGTAATGCCCATCGCTATGCCGTGCCCATCGTCCTCAACACCCCTGCCATATATTAAGTCTCCAACAACCGTCGCTTTAAATGGCTCATAACTCCACAGGGATCTATCACCCTCAGGTACAGTATCCATGTGGGCTATGAGCCATAGGGTCCTAGACGTATCAGAACCTTTAATCAAGGCAACTATATTAGGCCTGGAACCTTCAGGAACCCTGGGATCAGGGGCTTCAATAACCTTAACTTCATCAAATAGCCCCTTAACAATATTGAGGAGGTACCTAGCCCTAGCCCACTCGCCAGCGCCGCCGTTTTCAGGGGCTATGGCCTTCAACGGTATAAATCCCTCATATAGGTTTACTATGAAGCCCCTAAGGCCCTCAATATCCATGGCACCCACCTAAATTACTGCAAGAATACTTTAAAAAAATATATCGAAGTTTGAGGGTTTACAGGTGTAAAATTGTGGTTTCAAGTTTTAAAAGTTCCATTACTTACCCTTACCATGGCTATGTGATGTGCCGTGGCTTGCCTTGGCGTGGTGCGCCTTAGCCCTCTCCTTAGCCCACTTAGCCTCATTCTCATGAACCTGCTTTAACAGCGACTTAACATCATTGCTAAGGCTCTTAAGTAGTTTTAAGGCTCCGGTAAAGTTGCCTGACTCTAGCATTTGCCTAACCTTAGTTAAATTGCCTAGAAGTTCATTAACCATGGCGGCTAGCGTCTTATTCCCTGTGGCGTTGGCAAACCTGTAAGCCACCTCAAGCTTCCTAGATAGCTCAGCATACATTGCCAGGGCCCTATTGGCCTGCGTCACATTGTAGTGGAGTTCCTTTGCCAATGTCCTTATAAGCATGCTCCATGCATCCTGCTCCTCATGTATTGCAGCAATGGCATCCTTCAAGGCTGTGAAGCATAGGCCCTCTGAATAGTACTTCTCAGCCTCATTAGTCATGTTGAGGGCCTTCGCTAACGTTGAGTTAACCAACTTGGCTTCACCTGTAGCGTTAGCTAACGCATATACTTTAGAATAGAATAGTTTACTTAGAAGTATGTGGACTTCAGCTGCTACGCATGTGGCGTTTTGAGGCATTGTGGCGTTAAATATGGGCGTAGTGGTTGTTGTAGTATTGGTTGTAGTTGCATTAGCCTTAGTGGTTAAGGCGGCTGGTTGGCTGGCTAACACAAGTATTCCCGCAGCCACAAGTGCCAGTATGCTCAACACTATGCTCAGCTTCACCCGGGTCACCGAACCCTTGGTGGATCTTTAGGTTAAAAGGGATGCGTAGGTTCCATACGTGGCAGAACCTGAAACGCGTAGTGAAACGCAGCACTACCTTTAAAAGCATCTTGAATGCGTATTCCTGTGAAATTCCTCGTATTTAAGAGTTATGGGGAGTTTAGGGAATTCGTATTGGGTAAAGTTAAGGAGCTGGAGGAGGTGGAATCCATGTTGAAGAGCATTTCTGCTAACGGTGAGGTGGCTGCGCTTGATGTTGATAAAAACTCCTTCGTCAGGGTTAAGGTTGATGATGTACTTAAGGCCGTTAGGGAGCTTAAGGAGGCCTACATGAAGATAGCTAAGGCATCCTTAGACATACCCCAGAACCCTCCCTGGGTTGTTATACTCGAATTCAGGGCTGGCCTACCAAGTAGAGCCTACGTAATACCATTCCTGGGCGACATCATGAAATGCCGGGAACCCCCCTCTTAGATGGCTGAACCATATATACGGGTACTTCAAGGTCACCGTAGAGGTATGTTAAAACAACTCTGGCAGCCTCCCTTAAACCTAGCATGAGTACTGTTGGCTTTACCCCAAGTTCATCGGCGGCCTCCCTCCAGGTCTTCTGCTGAAACACCTTGGTTATCAACCCCCTCTCAATAATATCCATTAGCCTTAACCCACCATTACTCCGAGCCCTATATAGGTATGCCTTGAAGAGTTCTATTAATGCATCTACAGTATTCTCATAGGTCATTGGGCCCCATGCGTATGAGAGGAGCCTATTAATCTGCCCCTTAGTTATGTTCGGCGTATAGCCTTCATCTATCGGTGAACCGCCTATTATCAGCATTAGGGCTATTTCAGGTTCAAGGGATTTGTAGGGGCCTCCAAGGCTCATAACCATCCTTATCCTAAACTCCTTATTGGCGTAATCAACGATCTCGCGCGCCATGTCGCTTATCGGCTTAATCATGAGTAGGCTGAATTCGCCGCTAACAGGGTTCCTGTCCGGGCTCATGTGTATTGGCATGTAGCCGTTCTTAAGCCAGAACCTCAACAACTCCTCATTAACCCCAAAACCTACGCCAACCCAATCAAGCCCACTCTCCCTAGCCTCCTCCTCAATGAACTTAAGCATCATTGAACCCAACCCCCTCCCCTGGAGCTCTGGGTGTGTTGCAATTCTAACAATCCTCCATCCTCTTAGCTTTGCGAATTCAGGCTTCTTCCAGTACTTAACCATCCTGTCCGGTATTATGTTTCCAGCGGGCTTAAAGCCCATCAACATGTTTTTAATGTCATCATCACCTAATCCGCCCTCCTCGGCCAACTCCACGGAGACTACTATTTTGCCGTTTTCAAGGGCCAATGCCCTAATCGTGTGGTGGGGTGCATCCATCATCATGCCTAAGTCGTCTGGCTCATTCCTGTAGTGGGCCTGGACATATATTCCGAAGAATTGCCTAAGCCCCTCCTCGTTGCTTAGGAAGAATTCCTCCAAATTAGGCTTAATGTACCTGACCCTACCCTCCTCAATAAGCTTCAAATCCTCCTCAGTTATTTTTGCTGGCTCTGCGTCGAGTAGGAGCGTCTTGAATAGCCACCTTTCAATTGGATCATTTTCAGCGTATCTAATCGGCTCGCTCATTTCATATTCAACAACCCTAACCCCCTTACGCTCCTTGAGGTACTTCATGAACCTGAGGCTGAAGCCTCTACCAGCCCCCTCGTATCCATGTATTGTAGTCGCATATATTACCTTGTCAAACCTCCTATGTATTGAATACAGTATTGGTAGGGGCATCATAGCCGCCTCATCAACCACAACCAGGTCTATGCGCCGCTGTAGGCTTAGGAGTGGGTATGGCCTATAGTAATCTATGAATATTCCCTTAGCCTCAATACTGGATATGTAGCCTTCATACTCGCGGACCTCCACATCATAGTCCATTGCCTCAAGCCCCCTCCTGGCGAATTCCATCAGGGTCTCCGCATTGTCTGGGCTCTCGGCGGTGACAACTATTCTGGCTCTACCCTTCCTCCTCCTTAACCTGTGCGCCACCAGGGCTATTGAAAGCCCTATGGCGGCTGACTTACCTCTACCCCTGTCAGCTATGACGACTACATTTACCTTACCCTCACCCCTAACCTCCCTCTCTATCAGTGATATTACATTGACCTGGTCCTGGGTCTTAGCCAACTTGTAGACATTAATGGGCTTGCCTTCAACGTCAGGAAGCTTAATTGGCCTTGGCCTATAGGCCTCTGTGTTGGCTACCTCAGGCCTCCTTATGAAGGATTCGTCATCTACGTTAAATACGGCTACCCCGTCAGCATCCATGAGGCTCCTCCAGAATCTGACCTTGAGGAAGTGCCTGACTTCATCAGGCTTATGCGGCGGCGTTATTAACGTTTCCTGAAACTTGGTAACTACCTTAACCCACCTATCGAGGGGAGGAACCATAAGCACGTAAATACCCCCACCCCTGACGACGCTCCCAACCCTACCTATGTCGTTTGGCTTAAGGTCGTTGAAGAGGTCTAGGACCGCGTAGTCTAGGGTCTTTCCAAGTAGCCTCTTAGTCTCCTTAAAGGGTGTTGGCTTAGGCTTCTTATCCGAATTGATGCTGTTTAGAAATGTAGTTAGCCTAGATTCAGCATCAGGGTACTCGGGCTGGTATAGGTATATTCCATTGGTCATCTTAGTTAATTCAATGAAATAACCCACAACCTCTGACGAGTATTTAGCCACCTTAGAATCATCACTACCCGTAATCACTATCATCCTCCTGTGGTTAGCCTTAACGCCGCTATCTATGAATTCCCTGAGCTCCTCTAGCCAAGCCACCTAGCCTACGTGGGTTCAGGCCTTAAATCACTGTGCCCTTGATAACCTGCGTCACATCTTCGACCTCGTCGATGCTCCAAACCATTTTAATCAACCTGTCCTGCTGGCTCCTAGTCAATATGCCTGTGGTTAACCTCCTAAACTTATATTCAACCTCCTCATCGGTCATGGGGTTCATTGGGTGGCCCTTAGGGTAGTCAACCCTAGCCTCGGCCTCCCTACCATCCTTAAGCCTAACCCTGACGACGTTGGGCACCGCTGATGGGTATAGCTTATCCAGTTCAGGATCAACCTCAACCCTAGTCCTCTTTATGAGCATTAGGACCCTTGGGTCCCTAATCCTGTCGTACTCGTAATGCGTCAACCATAGGTCGCCGTTCACTAGGGCTGTGGCAACAGCCCACATTAAGCTATGGTCTGCAGTCTCCTTAGTCTTCGGATCCCACTTCTCAGGGTCCTTAACAATGATGTCGTAGGCCGCCTTAAACGTCCTAACCTCGACCTGGTCCACATCGTCGGCGTTGAAGGGGCCTAAACTTGACCTAACCTTCAATGCTGCCTCAACGGCGGATTGGGCATGATACTCGACTGGGTATGGCTTAATATATGTTTTAAGTATTAGGGTTGGTTTAACAAGGTTCTCCAAGTCCTTAATATGGCTGAAGTCGAACTCCCCACCCAGCAGCTGCCTAATAAAGCCCATTTCACCCTCAAAGGGTTTTGAAGGGCCTGTTAACCCGCTTGACGCGGCTATTACTGAGAATACCGCATTCCTAGCCTGGTTAGCCGTCGCGGCTGCCTTCCAGTGGGATAGTTCACCAACCCTAGTTTGCCTCGTTGTTATGTGTGATGTTACGTGTATTGAAATCGCATTTACGAGCTCATTCAAATTCAGCTTCATTAACTTACCTGCAGTTAAGACGTGGCTAATGCCCGTGTAGTTGACGTGGTCCCATCCCCTAAGCCTAAGCGATGCCGAGTCGCAAAGCCTAACGCCAACTTCATAGCCTATGGCTAGGGCAACCACTAGGTCGCGTCCATTAGCCTTAACATATGGGCCTACTGCCAGCGCCGTACCTATTATGTCTGATGGGTGTAGGGGCTCCTTAGATAGGTATGTGTCGTTGAAGTCCAGGTACCTGACCATTAAAGTATCTATGAATGCGGCCCAGTCAACCGTTGTTGTATTTAAGTAGCCTAATATGGGTACATTACCCTTAAACCCCATTGACGCAATCCTAGCGTATTTAACAGGCTCAGCGCTATATGATGCCAATGCGACGCCAATACTGTCGAGAATCCTCCTCTTAACCTCCTTAACAACATTGCCTGAAAGATCATCAAAGCCAACCTCCATGGTATATTTAGC
>CAYFHR010000026.1:0-12019 GCA_964343155.1 uncultured Thermoproteaceae archaeon
GCCTGGGTGATTGCGTGTTTAAACACCCTTAGGAGGTCGTCGGTGTCCATAAAACCCCTATACTTAGCTAATATTGCCTTAACCTCGCTGCATTGGGTAGTCTTAACCATGGCCTCCCTCAACTCGACAAGCATCTTCTCCTTAGCCGCCTCAACCTCAGTCCAGTGGACCTGCCTACCGTTAACGGTGCTGTAGCCTGACTCGACGAGCCTAGGAACCCACACGTAGCCGCAGTCCATGCACTTCAACGCCAATTGGCTTCCCGCAACAATGGCCAGCCTGGTTGACCCACATTTGGGGCATTTCAAACCCTCAAGCATATTTAACTAGGCTGAGCAGCGTTTATAAGGCTGACAAATTCCTTAGGGCTGCCGCGAACCAGGCTGAGGGGGGCGTATGCCCCACTGTGAGGCCTGGGGACGAACCGCGGGGCCATCCTTCCATACAGCTTTAGCCGGCATCCCCATTTTAACCTATGGAAATAAGATTTAATAATACCTAAGGGTTTACGCATGTGGTGGCTGAGGCATACATAGTGTTGGATACGTTGGGTGTGGTTGCGTTGGATAAGGATGGTAATGTGCTGGATAAGAGGCTTTACAGCGGCGGTATTGAGGATATTGCAAGGAAGCTTAACGACATTGAGGCAGGGAGGCCTGTGGACGAGGTTTTAGACCTAATAAACTCGCTTAAGGATAGGGGTATTAGAAGCTTCTACATTGAGCATAGGGAGTTGGCTAGAAACATCCTAAACGTAGTCAAGGACGTTGACGTAAAGTCCTCCACACCCCTCGACGTCGCCAAGGCATATAGGGACAGCTTCATCGACAAATACCTGGGGGTTGTCTACGGGATTGGGCCTGAGGAATACTTCAGGAGGGTTTACGAAATAACAGTCATGCAGACTAGGCTTAAGCTGAGGCAGTCTGCGGAGAGGAGGGACCTGTTTGTGGCCCAGGCCATAAGTGCGGTTGACGACATCGACAAGATAGCTAACCTGGTGGCCTCAAGGCTGAGGGAATGGTATGGCATACACTTCCCAGAGCTGGACGACTTGACGAGGGATCATAGGGAGTACGCAACATTAGTCTATAAGCTTGGCGATAGGTCGAAGTTCACTAGGGAGAACATTATGAAGGCCCTACCCGACCTAGGCGGCGAGAGGGCTTCAAGGATAGCTGAAGCAGCCTCAAAGAGCGTCGGCGCATCGATAACGGACTGGGACCTGGACAGGATAAAGGCCCTCGCGAAGCTATACCTAGACCTCCAGGACATTAGGAGGGAGCTGACCCAATACATTGATGAGGCCATGAGTGAGGTTGCGCCCAACATAAAGGAGCTTGTGGGGCCCCTACTAGGCGCCAGGCTGATTTCACTGGCGGGCGGGTTGAATAAATTAGCCCTAATGCCTGCATCGACAATACAGGTCCTTGGAGCTGAGAAGGCCCTATTCAGGGCGCTTAGGGGTAGGGGTAAGCCCCCCAAGCACGGCGTCATATTCCAGTTCCCTGAAATATTCAGGGCCCCAAGGTGGCAGAGGGGTAAGATTGCGAGGGCCCTCGCAGCCAAGCTAGCCATCGCAGCTAAGGCCGATGCATTCACGGGCAATTTCATAGCCCCCAGGCTTAAGGAGGAGTTGATGAAGAGGATTCAGGAGGTTAAAACCCTATACGCTAAGCCTCCTGTAAGGAAGCCTGAGGCTAAGCAGCAGGCAAAGCCCCACGGTAAGCCTGAGAGGGAGCGCCGCAGGAGGTAGTTGGCTAATCCTTTAATTTAACAATCTTGCTCAACTCACCCTCAACGAACTCTAACCCAAGCCTCCTCAACGTACTCCTCCTCGGAATACCCCCCTCATCCCACCCCCTGGCCTCGTAGTACCAGGTCAACATTTGTTGATACGCATCGTAGTTCAGCCTAGCACCCTTAAGCGGCCCCTTGGTTAATGGGTCCTTAAACCACCTTAAGGGGGGCGTATCGTACTCCCTAGACCAGCCCCCATACTCCCTAATCCAGAAGGCCCTAATTAGCGTGTAGACCCTGTTGGCGACCCCATCTATGTCGTAGTCTAGCCCTGTGGCCGCCTTAAACATCCTCCAGTACCAGTCAAGTTCAAGGCCTATCTCAACCCAGGGGAGCCTACAGCCAACCATGACTTCAAACCACCCTCCCCTAATGTTCTGTAGTTCAATAACCTTAAGCACCTTATCCCTACTGTAGGCGAACCTATCAGTCCTAACCTCCCAGCTTATGACCCATGCATCCTTGTGGTGGGCCCCTATTGGGCTTGTGCCGTAGGCTAGGGCCATGCCTGGGGCTGCGTGGCAGTCGTATGCGCTTATTTCAAGGCCCTTAACGTGCATTGCATAGGCCTCTGAACCACCCCCAACACGCCTCGAAGCCTCCTTAACACCCAGGCTAAGCAACCCACCCAGCTCACCCCTCCTATACGCTATGTCTAGGGCGACCTCAATAGCCCTCCTGTAGTCGCCCCACTCAATGCCATCTTTGATTAATCCGCGTTCGGTCGCCTCCATTGCCCAGCCCAATACTGAGCCTAGGCTTATCGTATCCATACCCATCATGTCTGCAATCCTGTTGAGGTGCGCAACCCTCTGCAAATCACCAATGCCCAGGTTACTGCCCAGCATGGCTATGTTTTCGTAGTCGAGCTCAGACAGCTGCCCCTCAGCATCTTTGACGGCGTGGCCGCAGGGCATTACGCAGTTTGGGCACGACCTCGTCGCTACTTTATTCCTCTCCACTGCAAAGCCCCCAATCCTGTCGTAGTAGTCGAATTGCCCCTCCCTAAAGTTGTACGTCGGCAATACGCTCGCCTCCTGGGCCCATTCAACAGTCGACGTTGTGCCCTGCCTCATCCAGAATGGGTAACCTGGCTTAGCCTTAGCAGCCAAATCGGCCTCAACGCCAATCTTGGTTAGGGCTGGGTCTGCGGGTTGGGGTAGTGGCCCAGTCCCCCTTATAACAACCGCCTTAAGCCTCTTACTACCGAAGACGGCGCCCATGCCGGGCCTACCGCCACTCCTACCCTTCTGTGCAACTACTGTGGCGAACCTGACCAGGTTCTCCCCAGCGGGGCCGATGACCAATACCCCTATGTTTGAGCCATGAATCCTCTTAAGCCTATCCTCGGTGGTGAATGCGTCTAGGCCCCATAGGTCGTCGGCTGGTAGGATTTGGACTTCGCCATCCTCAACATATATGTAGACTGGCTTATTTGAGGCTCCTTCAATAACCATCGCGTCGTATCCAGCCCTCCTCAGGTGTACAGATGCCCATGAACCTATGTTACCATCCCCATAACCCCCTGTTAAGGGGCTTTTAGAGGCTATGACCAATTTACCCGTGTTGGGCCCAGGATACCCTGTCAGAGGGCCCGCGGCCAGCACTATTTTATTAAGTGGGCTTAGGGGGTCTATACCTGGCTTCAACTCATCCCAAAGTATCTTGGCTGCAAGCCCCCTGCCACCTATGAATTTGGCCAAGGTTTCCGCATCAATGTCCTGGACCCAGTACCTGCCTGTAGTCAAGTCAACCCTAAGCAATTTGCCAGTCCAGCCCCTCACAGCCTTATGCCGGGTGTGGTTTTATAAGTGGCCGCCTCCAGCTGATGGCCTTTAATGAAGTCAAGTTAATATACCTTAGGCCAGCCACCCCATGGTGTCTGCGCGTAGGCATGGAGCCAGGGCGATGGTGCCCATTGTCAGGAGGCCCACTGTAAACCTAGTCAAGTACTATGATTTAATCGGGGGTTATGTAGAGTGGATTATTTCCAACAGGGCCCTTCAGGCAATAGTGCAGGACTCGGGGGGTGTCAGGATTGTTAGGAAGGTTAACGGTAGGGAGATTAAGCCTTCAGGTAAAGGCGACTTGGTTGCCCTTGCTGCCCAAGGCGCATTAGACTTCATGGTGTCCGTCAAGCCTATGGGGGGTCAGGGAGTGGACCTACTGATACTCGACATTAAGGCTAAGCCAAACATATTCGGGGACCCACGCGGCGACACAATACTACACATAGCGTCCAATGCAGCCAGGCTGGCCTTAACATACGTCGGCTTAAACAGCGCGTTGATGTACTTCGACGGCATGAATGGCTTTAAGGTTATGGCCAAGGTTAAGCCTGAATATGCGCCGAGCCAGGAATACGCATCTAGGCTCCTTAAAATACTGGCCGACGCCGTCATTAGGTCTGTTAAGAGGTTTACGGAGTATAGGGATTTGATGGATAGCATTATAGTCGGCGTGAACACGGTTACTAAAATTAAGGCCGTTAGGATACCACTATCCATACACTGGTCCACTAAACTATCCGCAATACCGATACCCGGATACTGCGTCAAGAACTTCAGCCTAATCTCAGCCGAGCCCGTGAAGGTCCTTGAGGAGGTTGAGCTCTACGGCCCATTAGCGAGGGTTGATGATGGGGTATTGGATCCGGGGGTCCTTAAGGCTATTGATGAAGATCCATATGGCCTGCTGTACAGCATTAAGGCGCACATATTGGGTAATATTAGGGTGGGCTGCTGACTTAAAAACCTCCACACAAGCCTCGAATTGTGAAGATTAGGGGCGCCGCAATATTTGTGGATAAGGATTCCAGGCTCAACGACCTCCTGGCAAGGCTCGACGCAGCCCTCGAAGAGGTTTCTAGGAAGCATAACCTCCAAGTCTTAACTAAAAGGATAACCCTACCATTTGTAGGCAGCGTCGATGAGGCTAAGTCAATGTTGAAGGTTATTGAGCCCATAGCCAGGAGGAGGGGCTATGTTTACGCGGGCCTAAACCTCATGAACCCCCTCGACCCGTCGGCGGTGGCTGGGTTAATGTCGGAGTACGGCAACACCTATGCCTCAATATGGATGCCTGAATACAGCGACGACATAGCCCAATTCTACGTAGGCCTACTCAGGGAGGTTGCCAGGCGGAACCCCCTGGATGCCAGGAGGGTTGCAGTCCTTGTGGGGGACCTCATAGAGACCCCATACTTCCCAGCATCAATAAACGTTAAGGGTGGTGAAGGGTTCTCAATAGCCCTGCTTTATCCAGGGGATTTGAACGTTGGGTTAAAGGAGCTGTACGGCAGGATTAGGGAGGTTATACTCAAGGGTTCTGAATTCGGCGAGGAGGTTGCAGAGAGGGTTAATGTGGAGTATAGGGGTGTTGACGCATCCCTATCACCCTGGGGCAGTGAGTCTGTTGTAGGCGTCGTCGAGGGGGTGTTCTCAGTGAGGTTTGGTTACCCTGGAACAATGGCGGCTATAGGCACTTTAAACAGGTTCATTGCCGAGGTACCTGCATTGAAGACGGGGGTCAACGAGGTTATGCTACCCCTAGCCGAGGATGAGAAGCTTAAGTTAAGGTTCATTGAAGGCTACGTCGACTTGGGTAAATTGGCGTCGTACCTGCAGGTCTGCGTAGCCGGGGTAGACATGGTTCCAATACCCGTGGGTGAGCTTGACCTAGTTAAAAACCTCCTAATGGACCTTTCAGAGTTGGCTAGGGCTAAGGGGAGGCCCATTGGCCTAAGGCTAATACCCTCAACATCACATACCGTAAGCTTTAAGGACTTCGGAGAGGCCCCCACAATATCGCTGGTGACTGGTAGGCCTATAGGCCCTAGGTCCCAGTAACCTATATTGAGTTATATTGGTTATATTTTTAAATATAAGGCGCCTGGTTAAATATGGTTAAGTGGTATTGGGATGTTAACCCTGGGGATGTACCTAAAATAGTTGTTGAACCCCCAGGTCCAAATGCGTTGAAGGTGGTTAGCGGCGATTCAGAGCTCATAATGCAGTCCTTCACCAGATGGTATCCGCTAGTTGTTAGAAGGGGTTTTGGCCCCGTTATAGAGGATGTTGACGGGAACCTCTACATAGACTTCAACTCGGGGATAGGCGTAATGAATGTAGGCCACTCACACCCAAGGGTTGTTGAGGCCATTAAGAGGCAGGCGGAGCTCTTCACGCACTACAGCCTAACAGACTTCTACTACGAGCTTGCGGTTAAGCATTCGTCAATGTTAACGAGTATTGTGCCTATAGGTGGGCCTAAGAGGGTGTTCTACACGAATTCGGGTACCGAATCCATAGAGGGTTCTATCAAGGTTGCGAGGGGGTATTTTAAAGGCCAGAGGCCATATATAATGGCCTTCATAGGGGCCTTCCATGGGAGGACCTACGGCTCAATGGCCCTAACCGCCAGTAAGCCCATTCAGCGAATGTGGTTCAGCCCAATGATGCCCAATGTAATACACGTACCCTACCCATACCCCTACAGGTGCCCCTTCGGCAAGAACCTTGAGCCTAAGGAGTGTGGTGAGGCGGTGCTGGGCTACATTGAGGATTGGGTATTTGGGAGGCTCGTAGACCCCGGTGAAGTAGCCGCAATATTCATAGAGCCAATACTTGGCGAGGGTGGTTATGTTGTACCCCCAGTAAACTTCATGGTGGGATTGAGGAAGCTTACGAGGGAACATGGGATACTGCTCGTCGTGGACGAGGTACAGACGGGCTTCGGCAGGACAGGCAGGTGGTTTGCAGTCGAGCACTTCGGCATTGAACCGGACCTAATGGCGTTAGCGAAGGCTATAGCCGCAGGCCTGCCGCTGGGCGCTATTGTAGGTAGGGGTGAGTTGATGAGCCTGCCGAGGGGCTCCCATGCAAACACCTTCGGGGGAAACCCCGTGGCCCTGGCTGCAGGCATAGAGGTTATAAACATCATTAGGGATGAGGACTTATTATCGAATGCGCAGAGGGTTGGGGAATACATTTTGAAGAGGTTCAGCGAGGAGGCTGAGAAATCAAGGATTATAGGGGATGTGAGGGGCTTAGGGTTGATGATAGGCGTTGAGCTTGTTAAGGATAAGGAGTCTAGGAGGCCGGCCGCCAGGGAGCTTGGCGAGGTTTTGATAAGGTCCTTTAAGAGGGGTGTCGCAGTCATAGGGGCCGGCTCCTCGACGATCAGGATCGCACCCCCGTTAAACATACCTATTGAAATGGCTGAGAAGGCGGTGGACATTATTATAAGGTCTATAAGGGAGGTTGAGCTGAATAGCGCATAGGCGGTTACGTTTAAGAGGCTGCATTACGCATAGCCTGTGTCCGAGGAGTTTAAGCAATCCATAGTTGTTAGGGGTGATTTAAGGCTTAGCAGGGGTAAGTTAGCTGTCCAGGTTGCACACGCCTCAGTGACCGCAGTCCTTGAGGCATTGTCAAGTAGGAGGGATTGGGTTGATGAGTGGGTTAGGCAGGGGCAGAAGAAGATTGTGCTAGTCGTAGACGACCTCCAACAGCTGCTTAACCTGAAGGCTAAGGCCGAGTCCCTGGGCTTGCCAACAGCCCTGATAGAGGATGCAGGCTTAACAGAGCTGCCCCCGGGCACGGTAACTGCACTTGCCGTGGGTCCAGGCCCAAGCAGGCTTGTTGATAAGGTTACGGGGAGTTTAAGGCTACTCAGGGATTAACCCCATTCGAATATAGTTTTTAAAGCTGGGTTAAATTAGGCACCTGATGGGTAGGCTTAACTCAACCTGGTTCACATTATTTATAGCATTCTCCGTTGTGGGCATTTTCGCATCTAGCGTAGTCCTATACACCTACTACTACCTGCATACGCAGCCCCCGCTATGTACCTTGAATGGTTTGAGGTCGCCATTCCCAGGGGTCACTATAGATTGCTTGAAGGTCCTTTCAAGCAGGTATGCTGACGTATTCGACATGCCTCTAGACGCCCTAGCCTTAATATGGTTCATCTTAAACATAATTGCCGTGGTTGCCTACAGTTACGCCAGTGATAGGTTATCGATGCTTTCCTTCAGGTTCCTGGTATATTGGAGGTTCCTTGGCCTTGCAATAATACCATACCTCCTCTTCGTTGAGTTCGCCATACTTAGGGCCGTTTGCCTATACTGCACCATAATGCACGCCATGATTATAGCTGACTTCGCCGTGGTGACTGTATACGCCTACAAGTATAACTTAGGCTTAATACGCATTGGCGCTAGGCGCCTTTAATACCCTGTAGCAGCTTGGGGACCTCACCCAGCGTGTTGACTACGTAATCAGGCTTAATTGTAGTGAACTCGACAGGCTTCCTCATGACAAATATGAGCTTCAGCTGGGCCAGCCTACACCCAACAATGTCCTCGGGAAGGCCGCTGATGACGTAGGATTCATCCCTACTGCTCTTAGCCCTGTTCAAGGCTGCGTTGAATATCTTTACGTTTGGCTTACCGACCCTCGTTAAGTCAGAGCTGACAACACCCTTGAAGAAGCGTAGCAGCCCGTTTTTAAGGAGGATTTTCTTGGCAATGTCGTTGTCTAGGTTCGTCAATATGAAGAGCTGTGCACCCATTCCCGCCAATTCGTTTAAAGCCCCCTCAACATCATCGTAAACCCTCGCAACGGATACGAATACGTTGGCTAGGGCATCACCCCAGTATCTAATCTCCCTACTACCAATTATCACTGAGTATTTCCTGGCAATACTCATCATGACGTCCCTGGCCAGGCTCCTTAGGGACCTGTAGCTTCCAGTGGATATCAATTGGTTATACCTGCTGGTCCACTCCTCCTTAACAACTTTCGTCAATTCATCCAGGCTTACATTTATGTCTATTTCACGCCTTATTATAGACGCCATCTCCCTCTCAAACCCATCTACACTCGCTAAGGTGTCTACAACCTCTACGAAAAGTACAACCATTGAGGCTCAGTACGTGCCCAATTTTTAAACGTATTCCCACCTAAAAGTCAGCACTCGGCAAATTCCTCACCCCCTCAGGCGAGGTCACCCAATCATCACGCCTAAAAACCCAGGTCTAACGTATTTTAACTGGTTTAAATCTGTAATCCTACGCTCCCTAGGCCTTGCGTAAATTTAAGATAACCTACATCCGCCCCAGCGCCATTTAGGTATGTTAAGGTTTATAGGCTAAGGTCCTTAACCCAACTATGCTGTTTAGGTATAGGGACTATGCTAAGAGGTATAATGCGTGGGTTAGGGTCTTCGAATACGAGTACTATAGGTTAAGTTCAATAACTGCCACAGACGCTGTGGAGTATTCATTTAAGCCTGATGGGGAGGCTCTAGTGTTTGCATTGAGGGGGTCTGTAAACGTCAATGGCGTTGAACTGCAGCCCTTCGACATGGCGTATGTGCCTAAGGGCCTTGAAGCAAAGGTGATTGCCAGGCCTGGTACGGTGGCCTACATTGCGGAGTCTTGGGCTGATAGGCAGCTCCAGTTTTACGTTAAGAGGCGTAGTGATGTTAAACCTGTCCTATCTGGGGTTAAGCCCTATGAGAGGAGCGTCTACACGCTCATAGGTGAGAAGGATCCGGCAGACTCATTCCTGGCGGGCTACACTGAGGGGGCCCAGGGCAATTGGACATCATACCCGCCGCATAGGCATGATGGTAAGCCTGAAGCATACATATTCTACAACATTGACCCAGGCCTAGCGGTGCAGCTAGTCCTCAGTGAGGATGGTGAGGAGGCCTATGTTGTACACGACTTCGACGTAGTCTTAATCACGAAGGGCTACCACCCCAATTTGGCGTCGACAATAGGTTCAGTAAACTACGCCTGGGTAATAGCGGCCCCAAGGGGGCAGAGGACCCTTGCGGTGGAATTCCACCCAATGTATAGGCACCTGCCGTTGGGCCAGACGCATTTGACTATTAGGTAACCCGGCAAATCTTTATAAGTAGGAAAAATTTCCCACCCAATGAACGGGTACACAGTGGTCCACGGGGACTTCAGCGCATTTGAAGAGGCATTAAAGGGGCGCGTAATGCTGATGATTGTCATAGGTACAACGGACACAAGCCTAATCCCAGGGATAACAATAGCCGGCGCATCGCCTGAATTAACGCACTATACGCCGGCAGCCGACGTAGAATACCTCCTGACCGGGTCATGTAAGGTGATTCCGGTGATACCAATGACGCCTGACGGTAAGCCAACGCCGGCATTGTTGACTAGGTCAATGGTTAAGTTAACGGGGGTTGGCGTAATGGTTGCCAATGCCGGGGTTAGGGTTAGGCCAAACATACCTTACATAGACCTTCAGGGGGAGCCTGGGGGCGATATTAGGCGCGGCGCCGCCTTAAGTAGGGGCTCCGTTGAGCGTATTGTTGAGAATGGCCTAGTCCTCGGCCATAATCTGGGCAGGGCACTGGACCTCCTAATGCTGGGTGAGTCTATCCCCGCAGGCACGACAACAGCCATGGCGTTCCTCGTGGCCATGGGCTACGACGCCTGGAACAAGATGTCCAGCGCATCCCCCGTTAATCCAAGGGAGTTGAAGGTTAGGGTTGTTTCAGAGGCCCTTAGGAATGCTGGGATTAGTAGCCCATTAACAGATCCAATTGAGGCCGTTTCAAGGGTTGGAGACCCGGTAATACCGGCCATGGCCTCCATAGCGGTAGGCGCCTCAAGGTCCGGGGCTAGGGTTATTTTAGCTGGAGGCACCCAGATGGCTGCCGTATTAGCCTTCATAAAGGCCTACGATAAGGGGGCCTTAAGTAACGTTGCCGTAGCGACGACGAGGTGGATAATAGGCGATAAGACGGCTGACCTACCAGGCCTGGTTAATGAAATAGCGGGGGTGCCGCTGGCCTACTCAAACGTAAACCTAGGCGACGTAGGCTACAGCGGCTTAAGGGCCTTTGAGGAGGGCTACGTTAAGGAGGGTGTTGGCGCAGGGGGCTCCATGGTTATGGCGGCTGCCAGGGGCTTTAAGCTAGGCGAGATTAAGAGGGCTATTGTTGATGAGTACGAGGGGATGCTTAAAATGGCGGGGGTGAAGCCTCAGCATGGGGAAGGCTGAGAGGGGCGGGGATTGCGGCCTACTTTTAAGCATCCTTAAACCCCTCGAAAACCCATACTCAGACTACTATAGTGACGGCATGTTGAATAGCGAGGGTATGACGCTCCTCTCCAGGGCATTGGCAATTATAATGGGTTCACTACCACAATTATCCTCAATGGCTAGGAAGGCCAGGGAGAGGAGGGAATACTTCTACGTCAAGAGGCTTATAGACGAGCTTGAAGCCATATGCGCCGCAGGCCATGGCGAAGTTCAGGAAGGTTGACGCAACTTTAAGATACTTATTTTAACTTCAGACAAATACCCAGTGTAGTAATGATAGCTCAGCCGCCTCAACTACTGCTTAAGGACAATACGCCTGTACTGCTGTGGAATGGCGTTGAGGTTAAGGTCCCCAGGCTTAAGCATGGGGTATTGTTCCTGATGGTTAATCAAATAGCATCCCAGTTAACGTTCTGTGAATATAAAATACACCTAGACTACAGTAGGGGTAGGTTGGTTGGTGTCGAGTCTGTTGAGGGTGCTGAGGAGCATAGTAGGCAGTTGGGCGGCTTAGACGTAGACTTCGGTATTGAGGTGGGCTGGGACCCTGTGGTGGTTAATAGGGGTGATGAAGGGGTAGCATTCTTCAATACGAGGATGAGGAATTGGCTACCCTCATCAGACTTCACAAGGCCCTACCTGACTGAGAGGAGCGTACTGATGCTAATCAATAACGTACCCATATTAGGCCTACCGGACATTGTAGTTAATTCAGATGGGGCGCCGAAGTATATTATTGAGTTGAAGACGACGAATAGGCCTGTAAACATCAACTACGTGAATAGGAGGGAGCAGTTTCAGGCAGAGGTATACTACCACATGGTTAATCAACTGGGCTTCAGGGTAAGCGGCGTTGCGGTGGTTAAGGTGGTTAGGGGGTTGGGCATTAGGGTTTTAGACAACCTCCCAGGCATAGTAAATGCCATTGAGGGTAATGCCGAGCCAAGGCTTACCAAGGGCCTCATGGTCCACGTCATTAAGCCTAGGCCCATTGAAAGCGTGTTGAAGGATGTTGAATACGCCCTACAGTACTGGCTGGGCATTAGAAATGCCTCACCGTCACCAGGCATTAGTAGGTGTAGGGTTTGTGAACATAGGCGCTACTGCCCATTCAGCCTAGTTAAAAC
>CAYFHR010000027.1:0-11982 GCA_964343155.1 uncultured Thermoproteaceae archaeon
AAACCCCTAGACGTGCTTGAAGACATGGTAAGCCACCCATATGTGGCAAGCCTCATTGAGGGCGGTAAGCTCGTCGAATACTCAGCCCACTTAGTCCCCAGGGGATTTGAGGCTATGCCAAGTAAGCCCTTTGTGCCAGGATACATTGCCGTGGGGGATGCCTTGGGGTCATTCGTCAAGATTGGGGACATGATAGACGGCATGAGGAGGGCGATAGCGACAGGGATAATGGCTGCCCAGACCTATGAATATGCTAGAAAAATTGGGGACTTCGGAAACAGGGGCCTTTCAATATACCTGGAGTTGCTTAAACCAATAATAGATGATATGAATAAGTATAGGTCAATGTCGGCGCTCTTCGAAAGTAGGCTAATCTACGGTTCAGGCTACAGGGTTGCCTTAAGGTTGCTTGGGAGGGAGGTTGAGGTTGCGCGGTTTGAGAGGGGGGAGAGGAGGGATACTGCCCAGAGGCTGCAGGAGCTGACTGGGCTCCTGACATATGATGAAGATAAGGAGTATTCACACATAACAGTCAACTATGATGAAGCCAATAAGGATCCGTACAAGCTTTGGGTTGCGGCATGCCCAATGGGGTGCTATAGCCTCTACCTGGAGGATAAGGGGGTGTTCGTATCGTTCCACGACCTATATAAGTTCAACCTAAGGATGCTTAGCCAGAGGACTGGTAGGCCCACCAGTGAACTTAGGGATGAGGCAATTAGGGAGACTTTAAACGACATTAAGAGGGGGAGCGTTAAGTTCGACCACGTTGCATGTGTCGCCTGCGGAACATGCTGGGTCATTGGGCCACCCAGCATCATAAGGTTTGGGCCCGAGAGGGAGGGGCATGGGGTTAAGTACGCGTATGGATAGTGGCTTACTGGTTCTTTGATGCCTTAAGCTCACTTAGCTTCCTCTCCAGGGCCTGGTAAAGCTTCGGTAAGGCCTCGTAAAGGTCCTCCTCAATTATGTAGTTGGATATTTCCCTTATGGGGGCGTTGGGGTCTATGTTTATTGCAACAACATTCTTAGCCTTAACGCCAACCCTATGTTGAATCGCTCCACTTATACCGACGGCTATGTAGACCTTGGGTGCGACGGTCCTGCCGGTCTGCCCAATCTGATGATACTTCGTTATAATACCCCTCAGCTCCTTGACGTCAGCCAGGATTAAGGCCCTTGATGCACCTAAGGCCGTCTTAACGCCCAAACTATCGCCCACAAGCTTCATGAGCCTCTCAGCCTCCTCAACAGCCCTAATTGGGTTAACCGCATTACCCTTAGCATCCCTTAGGACGCCCAGCCCCAGGCTGACTATTAGGTCTGCCTCATTTAGGGCCTGCCCAGGATCCTCAACCCTCTCAACCTTAAGCACCCTGAAGCCCCCATAATCCTCCTGGCTTAAATTAGGCCTAAACCTAACAACCTCCCCCCTCCTGGATGGGTCCCTGGGCGGTATCGGGAAGTTGCCTGGCCTTAATGTGGCTACCTGAGGCCTATGCCTAGGCGTATATATTTTGGCAATCCTTGTGGCGAAGTCGGGCCTTATCTGGGCCAGTATGTTCTTATACTCCTTCCTGAGGAGCCCGAAGTAGAAGTTTTCAACGTCCAGGTCTATTAAGTCGGCCGCCATTCCAGTCTTAAGCATGTAGGCCACCCTGGGGCCCATATCCCTACCCATTTCGTCAGACATCAGGAGCAGCGCCCATGGCCTATACTGCATTGATGCCTCAGCCAACGCCTTAGAGTAGGCTAGTGGGTTATAGTCCCTGAGGGCTTCATGCTCTATGTAGACTACGTAATCGGCGCCGTGTTGAATTACGGTATTGAAGATGCCTTCACCTACGCCATAGCCCATTACAACAGCCCCAACCCTCATGCCAACCTTGTCGGCAACCCTCCTCCCAGCCCCAATGGCCTCAAGGCTGTATTTAACCAATTCACCGTTAACAACCTCTACGACAGCCCAAACATCCTTATAAGCCTCTATGTTGGGCGTCTCAGGCAGTAGCTGCACCGCCTGGGCCATGTGGGTCACCTTCCAGCCAATATTTTAATTATTTCCTCAGCCAGGTCGTCGTATGTAAATGTTTTAACAATGCCCTTCGCCTTAAACTCCTCGATAAGTTCAGGCGGTAGTCCGTCTGCAACATCACCCCTCCTAAATGGCCCATACTCCTTGCCGTTGAAGCTGACCTTATCGACGTCTTGAGCGAATATGAGCGTCTTATTAACTATCTTCCTGACAATAGGCCTACCTAAGTCGACCCCAGGCCCCACAACCGTTGGTGAGCCCGCCAGCCCTATCCTAACTGGGTCAGCCTTAATGTCGTCTGCATTCCATATGGTTATGTTGGTGTTCTTGCCCTTAAACATCATTAGCCTAGCCTCCCTCCTACCATCAATTGGCGGCGCAGGCGACCTATACTCAGTGTGTATTGTTATTACTGCAGGTAGGTTCAGTTGGACGGTCTGTATGTAGTTTATGAACCTCCTCTTGGCAATAATTGAATTACCCACTATGGAGAATTCGGTGACGTACGTGGTGTGTGGTATTGTGAAGCCCAGGATTTCAGAGAGGGCTTCAGCCGTCTGAGGACCAACATGCCCCGTCTCGCCGTCTGAGGCCTTAAGGCCTGCGACAATTATGAAGCGCCTATATACCGAGTCTTCAAGCTCCTTAACAGCCTTAACAGCCTCATCAACCCTCATCTGCCCAGCCTTAACCCTCCATATTATCGACTGCCTCATTATCGGCGGCTTATCGTTGTAAACTATGTTGGGTATGAGGTTCCTGTTGTACAACTCCTCGGCAACCTTAGCAGCCTGCTCAACATCACCAGACTCTAATGCAGACCTAACCTTTGCTAACGCATCCCTGTGTAGGTCTAGGATCTTTTTGATTCCGAGGGCCAGCGTATATGATGTTGCCAATGTGTCTGCGCCAGCCATCCTCCTATCGCTTAAAATGTAGGCCTCGTCAATACCCTCAACCTCTGCGCCAAAGAGCTCATTCATAATTGGTATGATCTTTGGATGAGGCCCCATCGATAATGCCACAAGCTTCCCCCCAAGGAGCCTCCTAATGTAGTCAGCAGCCTCGATAGTCTTCCTATCGTATGGGTTAAGGACAATATCCATCTCCTCCCTCCTCAAAACGCCGCCTATCGTAACAACCCTCGCGGTGTTGGCCGGGACCCCCTTTACAAGGGCTATGACCAGCATCGTGGAAAATGCTTGACTTTTAACTTATAAACATTTCCCTAATTTGACTAGCCTAGTTTTAAACAGCAATAGTATTAGTATTCGCTTTTTGCCGAATGAGGGAGAAATGCTTAAAAGTAGGCAAATTTGCCTATTATTGTGGATGAGGAATTCTGCAAAGCCTTATACAAGGCTGCGGAATCGTCAATATGCATCATGGAGTATGGGTATGGCCTAAGGCTCTACAGGGAATATTTATCAAGATGCCCTGAAATACCTGGGGCATGGCATGGGCTTGCAATATGCCTAGAAGCCACGGGCAATAGGGAGGATGCTAGGAGGGCCTATGAAAGGGCCCTGGAGCTGAACCTAAGGTACAGCAACGCCTCAAACCTACTCTGGGCAGGCTGGTGCGCCTTCAAGCTGGGTAAATACGAACTAGCATATAGGCTGTTTAAGCAGTCTGCTGAAAAAGACCCAAACTACGCATATACATGGCATAGCCTAGCCATTGCGGCGTACAAGATTGGTAGGCGTGATGAGGGTGAGGAGGCTATGAGGAGGTATAGGGCCATGGTTAAGGAAAGGCCCTATGAGAGGAGGGAGTGTGAAGGCATTAGGATGCTTATCGAGGCCCTCGAATCATTGAGGAGGTTTCAGGACAAATACCCCGAATTAATCAAGGTTGCTGAGGATTTATTAACCAGGGCGGTCAACAGGAATAGGAGCATCTGCAATATGATAGGGTTTATAAATGCTGGTAATTCTCAGTAAACTATGGCATCTGGTGAATCTGGAAGTACCAGCCAGGAGGAGGGTAGGGGCGAGAAGACTCAGGTAACTATTAAGGGTGTCGATAAGGAGCTTTACGAGAGGGCTGTTCAAACGGCTAGGGAGCTTGGAATGACTATAGGTGAACTTGTGAATAGGTCGCTTAAGGCATTCTTAACATTAACAGATACGGCAGGTAAAGCCGTCACCTCACTAACCCAGACCGTTACAGAGAGTGGGAGGGCCCTCGTTGAGGGCGTTAGGCAGGGGGCTCAGGGCGTTAAGACGATATCTAATATTGATGAACTCACGGTATCTAAATCAGACTTGGAGTCCCTGGATACGCCTGTTTCATTTAGGGGCATTAAGAGGCTAGTCTTTACCGACGACGTTACCTGGGACTTATTCAACAGCAAGGTTGCATCAATAATCCTGTGTGATGAGGTTGTCCTACCTAAATCAGTACCTAAGCTGAGGGCCCTTGAAAAGATGAGGTTCGTTAAGAGGGTAACGCAGGCCTAGCCATTAAACCGTAGCCAACGCCACAGCCGCCACTACAACCAAGGCCCCCGCCAACTTGGCGGCGTTAAAACTCTCCCTACCAGTCACATATGCTATTACCTGGGCTATAAGGGGTGTAATACCGGTTACCAGTACGGTTAGGCCCAGGCCAATTAGGCCGACGGACAATGTGAATAATACGACACCAAGGCCTAAGTCAAGTACAGCCACCAGGGGCAGTATTGTGAATAGCGTTGATTTAAAGGCTTTAAGCAGGTCAATGCGCATTAACGCATTTAATATAAGCAGTATGAATGCAGCCGAGGCAACCCTCATGAAAGCTACCGATACCGGGTTTAAGCCAGCCACATAGGCCACCTTAATGAATGTCTGCCCAAGGGCCCACGCCAACGCGGTGGATAGGGCGTAGAAAATCCCCCTGATAGTTAGCCTCGATTCACCACCCCGCGATAGCAGGTAAACGCCCGGCACTATCATCAACCCAGCCACCGCCTTGAAGACCGTTAAAGGCTCACCCAGAGGTATGGCTAGTAGGACGGCTAGGGGTATGTATGTGTAGGATACTGGGGAGGCTATTGAAACACCTGAGTAGCTTATCGCAGTAAGGTACATTGAGTCACCTACAGCTAATGATAATAGGCCACTTAGTGAACCCCATAGGGCACCAGTATTGATGCCTAGGATTAATGCAGGCGCCAGCAGTATGATTGATGTGTATGTGGTTCTAAGGAGGTTAACGGTTATTGGCCTAAGCCTCCTCATGAAATCTCCATAGACAACGGAAGCCCAAGCCCAAATAACGGCCGCCGACAATGCGGGCAGTAGATATAAAATATTCATCATCAAGCCCTATCACTAGCCTGTTAAAGCATTACCCGAATTAGCCATAGAACCGAAGTCTGAGTGGAGAACGCAATGCTACTATAGAAGATTAAAAACTAATTTTGAATTGAACAGAATAAGGAGGTTTACTTTTTCGAGGGGCTTAGCCCTTAGGTATTGGTGCGGGCTTACCTGTTATCCCAAATTTCTGGGCCCACTCCTGGAATATCTTCTGCTCCTCGGGCGTTAATTCATGGCTGAACCTGTACCAATTGTCCTTAACCTTAGCCGTGTCTGGGGCCTCAGGGGTCTTCCATATGCAGTTTACTGGGCATACGGGTATGCATGAGAAGTCGTCAACACACCAGTCCCAAATCAACCTAGCCTTACCATTCTCATCAAGCTCCCAGGCATTGGTGGGGCAGACGCTTACACAGGCACCGCAGCCAATACATATGTCCTGGTCGTCAATAACCCTTATGTACTGCCTCAACTCATCAACGGTCTTAGGCCTCTCCTTCGCCACAGCCGGTCAGTCAAAGCCTCCTAACATGTTTTAAAACATTTATTATAGTTACCTAGTATGGTTAACTAAATGTTGAGGTATCATCAGACCTAAACAACGTGTTGGCAATGCTTTAAAATGTAAGTAAAGTACCCGGCCATGGGGGATATTTTAACGGAGCTCCATGAGGCTTATGGTAAGGCTGTGGATTCGGCAATATTAAAGTACCTGACAATCGATGTAGACGAGGGGTTTAGAGGCGCCGTAACCTACCAGGTCTTGACCGGCGGGAAGAGGATTAGGGCCCTAATGGTTATTGAAACTGCATTGGCCTGCGGGGGTAGTTTAAACGATGCACTACCCTACGCCTCAATAGTTGAATTAATCCACAACTACTCACTCATATATGACGACATAATTGATGAAGCTGACTTGAGGAGGAATATGCCGACGGTGAGGAGGAAGTATGGTGAATATGCGGCAATACTCATAGGCATATGGTATAGGGAGGCTATTGAGGAGGCCATACTGGATACCAAGGACCCTAAGCTAGTGGCCAGGGAGGTTGCTAAGGCCATTAAGGCTATTGATGAGGGCGAGAGGCTGGACATACTCATGGAGTATGCTGGGAGGAGGGACCCGTACTTCATTGAGAATAGGCTTGTTAGAGAAATTAAACAGAGCCTACTTGAACTATATCTAAGAATGATATCTCTAAAGACAGCAGCACTATTCAGCCTATCCACGAAACTAGGCGCACTGGCGGGTGGGTGCAGCGGGGAGCAGGTTGAGTCAGCCTCAAGATTTGGGCATAATGTAGGCATGGCGTTTCAAATAATAGATGATGTACTCGACATATTCGGCGACATTAAGAAGTTCGGCAAGGAGATTGGTAAGGACGTTAAGGAGCATAAGGTGGGCAACATATTGATACTCCTAACCCTGCTTAAAGGGGTTAGGAGTAGTGAGCTCCTCGAGGTGCTGTCTAAAGATAGGCCAAGCCAGGATGATGTTAGGAGAGCCGTCGAAATAATATCTGAGGCCGGCGTAAGGGATAGCGCCATTAAGATGGCTGAAGAATACATGAATAGGGCTATAGAGGAGTTGGGTAAACTACCCTACAATGAACATAGGGTTAATTTAGAGAAATTGGCCAAATTCATAGTATACAGGGAATATTAGGCATAAGCATAGGCAGCGAAAGGTTTATTAAAGGTTGCCTGTAAACCGTACTGATTTAGATGCATCTAAATAACCTTGTTAAACTGGGCGAAGAGGACCTTGTAAAGGATGTGGATCTTAAGTATATATTAAGATGTATATTAAGGTTATCTACAACAGATATATTGATCTATAAAGCACTATTAAGCAGTAACCCTGAGGACCCACCAACCGTGGCTGAGTTGGCCTCAGTGGTTGGTAAGTCTAGGAGTACTGTTGAGAAGTCCCTCATAAAGCTTATACAGCTTGGCCTGGCCACGAGGAGGGCTGTCCTAACTAGGCGCGGCGGCTACACATTCGTCTACTATCCAGTGCCTATCAATGAGGTTAAGGATAGGTTGGCAACACTCCTCAACGCCTACTACCAGATCTCTAAGGATTTAATAAAGGGCGCCTCAATAGACGAGTTGATCAAATCCATAGAGGAGTCTGGCGTTGACTCAAACTCCTAATCCTTCAAATTAGTTTTTCTTTTTGAGTGAAGTTTTTAACCTAAAATCAGCCCACCTAGCTGTATGAGTGAGCTCCCCCCATCTGTTAGGTCTGATTTGGAGAGGCTTAGGCAGCTTGAGGATCAGCTTCAGGCAATACTCCTCAGGAAGCAGCAGTATGAGAATGAGCTTAGGAGCATTGATAGGGCCCTAAATGAGCTTTCAAAACTCCCCCAGGATTCCAAGGTGTATAAGGTTGTTGGAACATTCCTACTCCTGACGACTAGGGATGAGGCTATACAGGACCTTAACCAGAGGAAGGAGTTGCTGGACCTTCACCTACAGTCGCTGGCCAAGCAGGAGAACATGATTAGGAGGCAGATAAGCGACCTTGAGAGTAAGGTTAGGCAGGCCCTAACACCCCAGGCTCAGGGTGGCCAGTCAGCCGAATAGCATTGGTAAAACCCTCTCCTTAACGTACTTCATAACCTCATTCTCGTGGTTCAACATGAGCCTATAGGCCTCCTCAGGATTCCTAGCCCTAATAGCCTGGTAAACCTCCTCATGCTCCCTGGCCTCCTCAACCCTCCTCTGGTAGCTTGTGAATAATGTGACCCTGACGAGCTTTAACTTAAGCCTAATCGACCTTAAGATATCTTCAATATACCTATTCCCCGAACCCCTAGCCACAAGCTCGTGAAATCTGCCGTTTAGCTCAGCCAGCGTTAGGGGGCTTGGGTCTTGTTTACTCGTCTCCTCCTTAATCTTACCTATTACTTCACCCATCTCGCTTATCAAGGATTCACTAGCCCTAATTGCAGCCAGCCTGGCTGCTGTGGCCTCTAAAGGTATCCTAGCCTCATAGAGCATGACTACGTCATCTGCGCTTAAGGGGGTTACTACATATGATTTACCCCTCCTCGTTATTAAACCCTCCTTCTCAAGCCTAGCTAAGGCCTCCCTTACAGGGGTCCTACTTACACCAAACATTAACGCCAACTCATCCTCCTTAATAACCTCACCCAGCTTAAGCCTACCAGTGATTATGCTCCTGATGAGCTCTTCATAGACTTTAACTGACCGTTGCGTCACATTAGGGTTCTTAGCCTTGAATTTATAAGCCTGCCCACTAAAAAGCACAACGCATAAGTATGCTATATGGTATACTTTATGAGGTGTCGTAAAGCATAAAAACTCGAAACCAACGTTTAGGCATGCCTAAGGCGGCAATACACAATAAGCTAGATAATGTGGCCGTGGCTATTGAGGATGTTAAGGCTGGGGACATTGTCGAATGCGTATTTATAGAAGATAAGTCTGAGGGGCCTAGGGTTAAGGCGCTTGAAGACATACCATTAGGCCATAAAATAGCCTTAACAGACATAAAGGCTGGGGAGAGGGTTATTAAATACGGTAGGCCCATAGGAGTTGCCGTAAGGGATATTAAGGCTGGGGAACATGTACACGTGCATAATATAAAGTCGATAAGGTGGGGTAATTTAAACGCCAGGTGATGGCGATGAAGAAGCCCACCATTAAAGGCTACATTAGGCCTGACGGCAGCGTGGGCATAAGGAATCACGTAGTTGTAATACCTGTAGACGACCTATCTAACACAGCGGCGGTTGGCGTGGCTAAGTTGGTAAGGGGTGTTGTGGCGATACCCCACCCATACGGTAGGCTTCAATTTGGCAAGGACCTAGACCTACTATTCCACATACTTGGGGGGACTGGCGCAAACCCAAATGTATACGGCGCCATAGTGATTGGTATTGAGGATAATTGGGCTAATAGGGTTGCCGACATAATAGCTAAGACGGGTAAGCCAGTCTACGTATACTCCATCGAAGGCAACGGCGACTTAAAAACCATTGAGGCGGCTTCGAGGAAGGCTAAGGAGCTTGTACAGGAGGCCAGCGAGGCCCAGAGGACTGAGGTCGATTTATCAAACATGTCGTTCAGCATAAAGTGCGGGGAATCGGACACAACATCGGGCCTAGCCTCAAACCCAGCATTAGGCTACACCGTCGATAAGCTGGTTGACCTGGGGAACACCGTGATGTTTGGGGAAACTAGCGAATTAACGGGCGCCGAAGACATTGTGGCTGAGCGCATGGCCAATGGTGAGCTTAGGGAGAAGTTCCTTAAAATATATAGGGAGTACGTGGGGATTATAGAGGGCCAGAAGGTTGACCTACTGGGTTCACAGCCAACAGAGGGCAATATTAAAGGTGGCATATCTACAATTGAGGAGAAGGCGCTTGGAAACATACAGAAGCTGGGGACAAGGCCAGTAACCTGCGTGGCTGATTACCTAGACCCAGTCCCCCGTGGGGCAGGGCTATGCTTCGTCAACACGTCGTCAGCCGCGGCTGAGGCTATAACCCTCTTTGCGGCTAAGGGCTCTGTACTACACTTCTTCACGACTGGCCAGGGCAACGTCGTGGGCCACCCGATAATACCGGTCATTAAGATTTCGGCCAATCCAAAGACTGTTGAGGCGATGAGCGAGCACATAGATGTCGACGTCTCAGACCTACTTCAGTTGAAGGTTAGCGTCAGCGAGGCTGGTGAAAGAATATTCCAATACGCCCTAAGGGTCATGAACGGCAGGTTAACCGCGGCAGAGGTCCTTCAACACGACGAGTTCTCGCCAATTAAACTGTATATAAGTGCGTGAGATCATGCCTAAAATAGCGGATGTTGAGGCAATACCATTATCAATACCTTACATAGACGACCCACCAACGCTATTTCAAGAATCCTGGGGAGTCCAAGTCTACGTCAAGGTTAAGCTGGGCGATGTGGCTGGGTGGGGTGAGGTACTTGTATATGGAGGCGATTTAGTGGACGCATACCTAGGCGTATTGAACAGCATAGTTAAACCAGCCGTAGTGGGCGAGGAGGTTAATGAAGTAGGTGATGTGGCTAAGATAGTTAATAGGCTTGAGAGGCTACTATTTACCGCAGGGCTATGCGGCATAGTATCGGGGGCTATTGGAGGCCTAGAAATGGCGCTCTGGGACGCCTTAGGCAAATACCTCGGTAAAAACGTCGTAAGCCTAATAGGCCAAGCATCCAGGACTAAAATACCCGTATACGCCAGCTTCCCTAGATACTCAAACGAGGAGCAGGTCGTTAAGGCAGTATCCAAGGCTTTAGATAGGGGCTTCACGATGGTTAAGATACATCAGCACGCGGACAATGTTGCAGAGTCCATTAAGGCGATTAGGAGGGTTTACGGCTACGGCATCAGGGTTGCCGTCGATTTAAACGCAGCCTACCCAAACGTTGAAGGCGCCGCGAAGCTCATCGAGTCCATAAGCAGGTATGAGGTTTACTGGGTTGAGGAGCCCATATGGCCCCCAAACAACTATGAGGGTTTAAGGCAGCTGGCTGAGAGGGCGCCAATACCCATTGCCGCCGGTGAGAATGAATACTCAACGGCAGGCTTCATCAACCTGGCTAAGTCCGGCGTAAGGTATCTTCAACCAGACATCTCTAAGCTTGGAGGCCTCTTAAAACTCCTAACCACCATAGATTCCTTAAAGGCGCTTAACAGGCCCATAGCACCCCACCTAAGGCCCCACAAGTCCATATTAGCCCACTTATACACATTGGCCGCAGCTTCAGTCAGGGAGGATGTAACCGTCGTGGAGTGGCCCTTAACCTGGGTCAACGACATATACGACGCCAATGTTGAGGTATCTGGTGGCGAAGTCGACATTAGCCCATTTTTAAAGAGGCCCGGATTGGGCTTAAACGTCGTTGAGGGTAATTTCAGCAAATACGGCTACTTTAAGAAGTTCAGGCCCTTAATCTTCCATTAAATTACAGCTTTTATAGTTGCCTTAACCTGGCCGCTTGCCTTAATCTTAACCCAGGTTAAGGGCTTCTCAATAATGTTGACGCCCTTACTCAATTTGGCGACTTGAGCCTCATCATCATGTATGTCGGCCTTCTGGATTAATTCAGCTTCACCACTAATAGACACTATTAGCCTCCCAGCCCTGGGTACGTAAATCCACTTACTTTCACTACCGCTGAATAACCCCCTTAATTCGCCGTAGCTTTCAGGGCTGAATATTGACTCATCAACGTAGGCAGCCCAAATCTCATGAGTATAACCCTCCCTCTTAGTGTCGGGCCTAATACTCCACGTATCCCTGAATGAGGCGAAGAGTAGCTTAGGCTCACCGTCGGGTAATGTGGTGTAGTGCGGATGCCCCACCTGGGTGAATGAGTCGTCTATGCCTAGGAGCGGCATTAGGGATGCCTGAAGTATTGATATATCTTTTAGGTCGGTTATGGAGGATAATTCATCTATGCTTGGCCCAATGTACGTTTGTAGAACCCACTTGTTGGGTGAGTCAACCTCGACGAAGACTTGGAATCTGGGCATTGTAACGAAGTCTATCACATCATTGCCCCTACCCCAACGGCCCAACTCACCCCAATCCTCAACCTTAAGCTCGCCTAAATCGTCGAAGTTCCTAACCATGAATA
>CAYFHR010000028.1:0-11838 GCA_964343155.1 uncultured Thermoproteaceae archaeon
GCCTCAGGGGCCTTGGGCTTCTCCACCAGCGAGAAGCCGAACTCGGACTCTATGGCCTCGTAGAGGGACTTCCTTATAACATCCGCGGTAACCTCACCCCCCTCTGCAATCTTCCTATCGTTTATGACCAGTGCAGGGAATGCGTTTACGCCATCCTGCCTCATTCTAATTATCAGGGGCCTATACTGGCCCGGCACCCTGTCCTCAGGCTCATTAACATACCTCATGACCTCGCTAACTACATCTGACCTAACCTTAATTGTAGTTAACCTAACCTTATCCTCACTAATATTCCTCTTAGCCAACTCACCCTTAATGGCTGTGACTAGGGACTTCAACTCATTCTCAAGCTCATCACTCTGGCCCGTCACTGAATAAAACCTAATGATCATTAAAATATGCTGGCCAATTAAGTTTATATATTTAACGCTTCGCATTGAAGGCCGTTAAACGCCTAATAGCCAGTTTATGCATGTTCCTGAGGATGTCCATGTAGGTTATCCTGCCTTCAAGGGCCCTAACCAATGCGCCTAAAGCCTCCCTGAAGCCCAGAGCCGAGGTTCCGAGGAACCTGGACGCTAACTGTACGTCGACCAGGTGTACGGCATACGATACCTTAACCCCCATCCACAGGTCATTTATCAAATCCCTGACCAATAACCCGTATTTAGCGAGGGGGTCTGTTGACTTGAGGGATAGTGCGGCTAGGGAGCCTGTGAGTAATGCCTGCGCAATGCCCTCACCTGTAACTGGGTCTGCAACGCCTAGTGCGTCGCCGGCGAGCATAACCCTCCCTGATCCAGGCCTCCTAGGGGGCCTGTACGGTATCATGTGCCCTAATATTGCCCCAGGCCTCATACCCAACCCCCTTATGAAGCCCTCAAGGACCCCAACATACCTACCCCATTGGGCTGACCCCAGGCCAACGTCGCCTTCGCTGCTGGAGAGTGGGAAGGCCCAGGCATAGCCCCACCTAACCCTGGTTAGGTCTATTAAACATAGGTTTGGTTGGGGGCCCTTGGCAATGCTCATTAACGCCAATGCGTGTGACCTGGGGGTTACCCCAATCAGCCTACCTATCCTTGAAGGAGCCCCATCTGCACCTATAACCCACCTAGCCTCATAGCTCGACTCCCTACCGTAGACTATGGCGTAGTCTTTAAACTGCCTCAACCCGACAGCCTCATCTTTAACGAAATCAACCCCCATTGACAATGCGTATTTGAAAAGCCTCTCGTCGAAGTGCTCCCTCCTAGAAACCCTGATTAGGGGCTCTCCATGGCTTACAATGTATGTCCCCGAGAAGGATGCTATGGCAACCTCCCTGCATTCAAACTCAACAACCTCAGCCGGGTCAAATCCAAGGATCCTAAGGATTGCCACGGATTTTTGCGTTAAACCGCCGCCGCACGGCTTAACCCTAGGGTGCCTATACCTGTCGATTAACAATACCCTTAGGCCAAGCCTAGAGGCCACTATTGACGCAGCCAGCCCAGCTGGGCCTGAGCCGACTACAATGAGGTCATATGTTGAGCCTGGCATTACCCATGCCCACTAGGCTTAGCCTGCTAAATGGCTTATCCACATTATAGCCCATCCATATGATTGCTGCGTTTACCGCCATGTAGAGGGACAATATTGGGTGGTTGGCGACGAGCATTACGACGCTTAACAGGGCAACTAGAGTGAAGGCAAGCCTCTCTATTACGAAGCCCTGCCTCATCAAAGCCTTAGAGGCCTTGGGAGTGTACATCCATGGGATGTCGCCTATAAGCGCCTTGGTCAGGTAGGCTATTAGGGGAAATGTTAGGCTATACATCGTTAAGCCACCCACTATGAGCGATTTAAACACGGCCAACGCATCGTAGCCCATGTCCACGCCGACCAGCAGGATAGACACTATGAGGATGGCGCCCAACGCATCCGCAGCCACCATCAGGGCCATTAGCCACAGGGGTGGTATTATTATGTTTAGGACCTGCATAATGACAGTTACTACTATTGAAACTAAATCTATGTAGGCTGTCGGATATTTGGTCAGCCACATTAGGATGTCTAACACGTCGTATGGGTCCTTACCGCTGAATAAAATCTCCCTAATCCTACTCTTCAAAACAAGCATGTCATTGGTAGCCCACCTAATCGTCTGCGACCTGAAGGCCGTGTATGTGCTTGGGATCTCTGTGGTGACGTAAATATCCATTAAACCTATCCTACCACCCCTCGCCCAGACCTTGTAGGCCAGGTCCATGTCGTCGGCCTTGCAGTGGCATAATCCACCATATTCGATGAGCCTCCTCTTAAACATAGTCAAGTTGTTGCCTATAATCATGTAGAACCCCTTATTATTCATCCTCAACAGGGCCCTACCCCTTATCTGTATTTCGGAAAGTATGTTGAAGAGTGTTGAGAGGTGCCTGCTGAAGCCTGTGGGGACCCTGGGGATGCCTATGAACGGCGCCCCAACGAAGTCGTAGCCGGCGGCTAGGTAGTCTAAAGCCCTCTTGAAGTAGTTCCTGGGGAGCACAGTGTCGACGTCCAGTATTGTTACGACTTCACCAGACGCATACTTTAACGCGTAGTTTACAGCACCGCCCTTATAGCCCACCGCCCTATCCCTCCTAATCAACTTCAGGCTAACGCCAACCCCCTTGGCTAGGGCCCTCTTGAGGGCCTCAAAATACGATGCATCATCGTCAGACACTACAATGACCTCAAGCAACTCCCTGGGGTAGTCCACAGCCTCAAGCCTCTTGACGGCTTGGACAACGGCATCAATATCCTCACCCTTGATCGGTATTATGACGGATATTTTTGGGAGTGGGCCTGTCCACCTACCTGAGGGGAATGAACCACCCCTCAACCTACCGTAGGCAGACCTGATAATTGACAATTCCTGGGCTATGACATATATCAGGAACAACGCGTACACTATATATGCGGCGAGCAGCGCCGGTACATAGCCCTTTGGGACCGGGCCCCTGGAAACGCCGATAGTCATGTTGGCGGCGTTTATCGATGTGCCATTTATCACGGAGCCTATTTCGGAAGCATAGTAGTCTGCCTTATACTTGAGGATTTTAAGAATCTCCGTGGCATTATATGCAGTTATTATCTTAGAAAGGTTTCCAAGAATTGTTTCATTAATTGGATTAACACTCCCCACGGCCCCCACTCAGCTACTATATCTCTAAAGACCTAATTAACTTTTCTACATACCTCAATAATTTCTTTTACCTTCAATAAACTCAATAACCCACCTGTAGGCCTCCTCAGGCGGCGCGTGTATTGGCGGGTTCTTGAAGGCCCAGGCGGCCACGCTGTATAATGGGCCACCAATGCCTCTATCTAGGGCTAGTTTAGTTAGCCTAATTACATCAACCATGACGCCTGCGTTGTTCCACGGGTCATAGACCTCTAGGGAGACCTCAATCCTCACAGGGACTCCTGCAAACCCCCTGGCCTCAATAAACATGTGCGCCCTCTTCCTACTTTCAAGGAATTTCACATGGGCTACAGGCGCTATGTATGCGTCGAATTCCTGGCCCTCAACCATCTTCCTGACGGCCATAGTCTTAGTCCTCTCCTTCTGCCCCCTCCTATACGTCAGGTTCACGAAGTCTGGCGTACCGCCGACGTTCAGTTGGTATGTTCCAACAACCCTAAGCCCCCTTATCGACAGCAGCCTCATTATAGCCTTATGCAGTACCGTAGCCCCAAGCTGATTCTGCACGTCGTCGCCCAGCAGCGGTAATCCACGCTCCCTAAACCTCCCCTGCCAATACTCGGATGTGGCTATTTGGGCCGGCATACCGTTTATGAAGGCTACGCCAGCCCTCAGGGCGGCCTCGGCATAGGCCTCGGAGGCCTTCTGGGCCCCTGTTGGCAGGTAGCTTATCAGCATGTGGGTGTTCGTCGAGTTGAGCTCCTTAACCACGTCGTCCAACGAACCCTCGACAACGGGTATGAATTTGCCCACGAGCTCGGGGGCTACGCCATCGAGTAGGGGGCCTGCCTTAACCTCAACGCCCACTTCACCAACGTCAATGACCTTGAGCGTGTTGTTGGGTGGGGCGAATATTGCCTCACCTAGGTCCTTACCAACCTTCCTGGCATCGACGTCGAAGGCTGCGGAGAACCTTATGTCACTAACCCTATAACCCCCAATCTCCCTGAAGAGTAGCCCCGAATCGTCGTTGTCGTTGAGCGTGTAGTAGTAGACTCCTTGAACGAGGGCTGATGCGCAATTCCCAACGCCAGCTATGGCAACCCTTATGGACTCCTTCACGGGACTCTATATTTACGGCTGTTAATAAGGATTACCGCACTGCCTAGAAGGCAACCCTTTAAGGCTGTGCAGCCGGGCGCAGCAGTGGGCAACATATATGTTGTTTCAACGCAGTCGAACAGCGGTAAGACGCTCATAGCGGCCGCCCTACTTAGGCTTAGCAGGGCTAGGGCAGCGCCATTCAAGGCACAGAACATGAGCCTAAACAGCTACCCAGCATACAACGGCGGTGAGGTTGCGTTAGCCCAGGCAATGCAGGCCTACGCGGCTGGCACACTGCCCTTAACCTACATGAACCCCATACTGCTTAAGCCCATGGACGAATACAGGAGCGAGGTCATAGTCCTAGGTAGGCCCATTGGGGCCATGGAGTATTCGCAGTATTCTAAAGATATGTTAAGCAGGTGGAGGGTTGTTAAGGGGTCTATGGATAAGCTATCCGAGGTGTATGACGTGATAGTGGGCGAGGGGGCTGGATCAGCCTACGAACCAAACATTACGGGCGATATAGCCAACTTCAGGCCAGCCGACTACCTGAACGCAGGCGTATACGTGGTTGTTGACATATCTAGGGGTGGCGCCTTCACATCGGCACTAGGCCTATACCAGTCGCTGATACCGAGGTGGAGGAGGCTGATTAGGGGCTTCATAATAAATAGGTTTAGGGGCGATAGGAGGCTCCTAGAGGATGCCTTCAAGTGGCTTAGGGATAAGACGGGCGTTGACGTAGTGGGCGTAGTACCTGACGTACCTGAAGCAGCCAGGTTCATATGGCCTGAGGACTCTGAGGCAATGGGCGACTTTGGCTCAGGCAGGCTCGACGTAGCCATAGTGGCCTACCCTGGGATCTCAAACTTCCACGAATTCAACATACTTGCGCTCGAGGACGTACACGTCAGGTTTGTTAGGTGGGGCGATTCCCTTGGTGAACCAGACCTAATAATACTTCCTGGGGCTAAAAACACGCTGAGGGCTGTTGAGTGGCTTAGGTCAACTGGGCTTTACGAAAGTTTGAGGAGGGCTGCTGGGTCAATACCCATACTAGCCATATGTGGTGGATTCCAGCTACTGGGCAGGATTCTAAGCGACCCAACGGGCGTTGAATTCGGCTCACCAGGCCACATACATGGCCTAGGCATATTAGGCATAGACGTCACCTACATGGCGGATAAAATAGTTTCACACAGCCTAGCGAAACCCATCATAGACATCGGCTTCGAAGGGCCTATTAAGGGCTATGAAATTAGGAGGGGTAGGATAATTTACAGTGGGGCTAAGCCAGCATTCACAATACTTGAGAGGAATGGGCAGCCCGTAATGGAGCCTGACGGCTACTTCAACGAGGAGTCCAGGATACTTGGGTTAAGCATACACGACAGTTTAAGCAACCCTGAACTCAGGTCGGTGGTGATTAAGATGGCTGGCGGAGTGCCCCGCAGCAGCCTAGACTCCATTCAAATGCTCATCAATAATATTGACGAATTTTCAAGGATTGTGAAAGAAAACGTTTATATACCGGGCTTCACATAGGTTTCGTCAAGATGCTTATACTTAAGAATTGCAGGACTGCACTAACCCCAACCAGCGGGGGCCTCTCCATATTAAGCAACGTGGACATAGCTGTTGATGAAGGTTTAATAGCGAAGGTTGGTGAGGTTAAGCCGTCTAGGGGTGATGAGGTTGTTGAATGTGGGGGCTTGGTTACGCCAGGGCTCTTCAACGCCCATACACACCTCCCAATGGTTGTTTTGAGGGGGTTTACGGATGGTAAGGAGCTCCAGGAGTGGCTCGGCGAAATACAGCCTATTGAGAAGCTCATGCCGGGCTGGCTCATTAGAAGTGGCCTTGAGCTCGGCATAATTGAATCAATAATGAATGGTACGGCGGCCGCATTAGACATGTACATCTACGACTATGAAGACGCCGTGGAATTGGCATCCAAATACGGTATTAGGCTCTACACAGGCCCAGTATTCATAGACTTCTTCAACGACCCCAAGTATGTTGAGAATAGGCTCAGGAACATAGCCTCAATGGGGGTGGGTGGCCTTGTTAAACCTGTAATAAATGTGCATAGCGTATATGCTGTTGGTGAAGACACGTTAAGGAGGGTTTCCGAACTTAGGAATGAACTCGGCCTGAGGATACATATACACGTTAGCGAGACTAGGAGGGAGCTTTACGAGGTTAGGGCTAAGTATGGCGCATACCCTGTTGAGGTCCTTGATAAGTTTGGGCTACTTGGCCCATGGACAATACTTGTGCATTTAGGCTGGGTGACGAACTGGGAGGTTGAGGCCATAGCCAGGGCTGGCTCAACCGCCGTGCATTGCCCAACGTCAAACATGTGGCTTGCAACAGCCGGATTCTTCCCAGTCAGGGAATTCCTAAACATGGGCGTTAACGTGGCCCTGGGCACAGATGGGGCTGCGTCCAACGGCACATTGGACATGCTTAGGGAGGTTAAGGAAGCCATACTCCTGCAGAGGAACAACTACTGGTCCCCCAAGGCCCTGGGGCCAGGCGAGACCCTAGCCATGGCCACCGTGAACGGCTATAGGGCTGTTGGGGAGCGTGGTGGCGTTATTGCAGAAGGCTATTTAGCAGACCTAGTCGTATACGATCTGGAGGATCCCAGGGTTAGGCCTGTTAACAGGAGGAATATAGCCAACATATGGGCATACTCCATGGACGGCTCAATGGTTAAGATGGTTATGGTCAACGGCAGGGTGGTTTACGACAGGTCTAGGGATTATGAAAGGTTTGTGGAGAGGGCTAGGTCAATTGAGGAGGAGGTTAATGGATGGCTCGGTAAAATAGCCCCGCTATAGATTTAAACGGAATTGCATTAAGGGTTTAGGTAGCTGTGCCCAGGATACTGATATATTGGCCCTTCGGCAGGTTTAGGTGGCTCCTATACATGCTATTCTCGCTAATAATAATACCAGTCTACGCCACAAACCTATCCACGGTATTGTCGTTGATGGGCTTTTCAACAGCCCTATCAATGGCCATTGGCCTCCTGATAACGTTGGTGAGCCTATTATTAAGCCCAGTCCACCTAATCGTCTACGAGGCTGAGGTTGAGTACGCGCCCTTCGAATCGATAACATTCACAATATTCGGCAAGGCCCTAGCCCCATTCACAATATGGCCTAGGTTTAGGAGGAGGGTTATGGTATCCCTCAACTTTGGGGGAGCCCTAATACCAGTTGCAGTATCCATATTCCTGACATATTCAATATTAAGGTACGCCCCCTCGCTGGCGCTACCCCTAGCCATATCCATAGCTCTAATGTCCATTTTAATAAACAGGATTTCAAGATTCATACCGGCCGTGGGCATAGTAACCCCAGCCCTGGTCCCCCCGATTTTGGCTGCGTTGGTTTCGTTCATATTCGTCTCCTTCCTCGCACACGGCTACCTAATCCTCAGCCCCGTGGTGGCCTACATTAGCGGCGTTTTAGGGGCCTTAATAGGGGCAGACCTACTGAACATTAGGGCAGTCATCAGGGCGGCCCCCATGATTATCGACATTGGGGGTGCGGGGACGTTTGATGGAATATTCTTCACGGGGGTTATGGCCGTCTTCTACGCATCCCTACTTACGCTCATATAGCTCCCTATTCCATTTAAGCTTAGGGACCAGGGCCATTAAGACTGCCTGCGTGTTTAAGTCGATGCGCTTAACAATGCCCCTGGTTAAAAGGCCTATGAAGCCCTCCCCCTCCCCAACGTTGACTGTGCCGTAGTAGCTGTCTACAACCTCCTCAAGCTCCCTACCGGCCTGGATCTCCTTTACGAAGGCCTGGGGTATCATGAATGATGGGCCTATCCCAATGGTATACTCAGCGCCGTCGAAAACTGATGCGGCGACGATGTTTATGGAGTAGCCTCTGACATCAACCACGCCTGCCTCAATGCCTACAGCCTCATCTGCATTAACCATGCCTAAAGCCCACCTAGCCCTGGTGAAGGCGCCGTCTATAATGGATTCAAGGCCCATTGGCTGCCTTGGGAGGGGCGGCGGCTTAACGGGTATTACCTCGGCTTCAATGCCCAGTATCGAGTAGGCCCTTTTAACGGCATCAACCTTACTTGGGTTGAGTGAACCAACGGCAACGCGCATCGGCACAAGCCCCAATTCACCTTTAAAAAGCCTGAAGGCACCTCCAGGTATGAGGCTGCTATCCTTCGAAGAGGGCGGCGCCGTTAAGGTTGGCGTATATTCAAATGGGGTTGTCGTAGACCTCCCTAGGGCATACAGGGCCATTGAGGGCTCTGAACCACCCACATACACGTACTCCATGAGGAGCCTGATAGAGTCCTGGGACAGCGTCAGGAACATTATTGAGAGGGTTGTTAATAGGGCCCTATCGGAGGGGGTTGGGGTTATTAGGGATTTAAACTCAATAACCTGGCTACCGCCTGTAACAGACCCCGAGAAGATCCTATGCGTCGCAGTCAACTATAGGGCCCACGGCGAGGAGAGCGGCTCAAAACCACCCGAGAGGCCGTACTTCTTCACGAAGTTTAGGAATGCGCTGATAGGCCATAATCAACCAATCCTTAAACCCAAGGCCTCCAGGCAGGTTGACTGGGAGGTTGAGCTAGCCTTCGTGATAGGTAGGAGGGGTAAGTATGTTGAGGCTGGTAGGGCCCTGGACTACGTCTTCGGATACACCATACTCAACGATGTGTCTATGAGGGATTGGCAATTGCCTGGAATGCAGCCCTACGGCATGGATTGGGTCCATGGCAAGAGCATGGATAATTCAACGCCAGTCGGACCATACATAGTGACTAAGGATGAGGTACCAGACCCACATAACCTGAGGCTAACCCTGAGGGTTAATGGGGTTGTTGAACAGGATGGGAACACTAGGGATTTAATATTCAAGATACCCGACCTAGTCCACTGGGCCTCACAGGGAATAACGCTCAAGCCTGGGGACTACATAAGCACAGGCACACCGTCCGGCGTCGGGTTCCCGAAGGGCAAATTCCTGAAGGGTGGGGATGTTGTTGAGGCGGAGGTTGAGGGCATTGGGGTGCTTAGGAATGTTGTCGTTGAGGAGGGGTCCTGATGGGTTCATTAGCAGTAGTGGCCTTCATATCCCCCCTACATGAAGGTAGGGTCAACCTTCCCAAGGTTGACGCCGTGGTTAAGGACCTCGAAGACATCGGCAGGCTAAACCTAGGTAAAGTCGACGTGTTGGTAGCCCTAATAATGTCTGGGGGAGTTAGCAGGCTTGTTGCAGGCCTCGCCCAGCAGCACAATGTGGCTAGGGTTATCCTGGCATCACACCCCGGCAACAATAGCTTAGCCTCAGCCCTAGACGCCAAGGCGCTTCTAGGCGACCTGGGGGTTAGCGTAGGTTTAATACACGTCGATGATGAGCCAAGCCTAGTTAAGGCCATTGAGGCTGGGAGGGCTGCTTCGAGGATTCTGGGCTCGAGGGTGGCGCTGCTTGGAGTTGGCGATAAGGGGGCTTTGGGGAGGAGGTTTGAGGAGGCGTTCAGGGCGCATGTGGATGCGATACCGATGGATGCCTTCGAGGAGGCTGTTGAGGAGGCGCCTATTGCGGAGGCTGAGGATTTCGTAAGGCATATTGCGGCTAGGGTTAGGTTCAGGGGCGTTGACCTGGGGAAGCTCATTGAGGTGGGCAAGATATACGCCGCCATGAGGAGGCTCTACAGGCAGTACGACGCGGCGGCAATAAACTGCTTCCCATACCTCATAAAGCACCGCGTAACCCCATGCCTAGCCCTAGCCAGGCTTAACGAGGAGGGCCTCATAGCTGCCTGCGAGGCCGACCTGAGGGCTGTACCATTAATGCTCATTTCAAGGGAGTTGACGGGCTACTCAGGCTGGATAGCCAATGTAAACCACCTGTCGGGGAACATGTTAACCATATCCCACTGCACCATAGCCCTCAACATGGTTGACGAACCAACAGCCCTCACGCACTTCGAGTCAGGCTACGAATACGGCTTAACCGGCAGGATTAAGTTTAGGGAGGTTACGTTAGCCTCAATGTCTAGTGATTTCAAGAGGGCGGCAGTCACAAGGGGTGTTGTTGCAGAGTCCGGGCTGTTGAGCAGTAATGTTTGTAGGACGCAGGCCAGAATCCTCGTAAACTTCGACATAAGGTCGCTGGCGGCCAAGGCGCCCTACAACCACCACGTCATGATACCTGGCAATGAGGCTGATAGGGTTAGGGCAATTTTAAACGCCCTGGGCATCGAGGTTGTTGAATATTAAGGCAAGGTTTAATAACCTGGGCAACTGGGCTACTGGACAATGAGGCAGCCCAACAAGGTCCTCAACGTGAGGGTTAAGGAGGGTTCATACGCCGTAGCAGACGAGCTGTCGAGGCTGCTCCTAGCCGATAAGAAGGTGATAAACCCAGACAACATAGACCCACTCGAGTTAGCCTACCTGATGTTTGTGGGCGAGTTCAAGGTCTACATGGATAATAGGCCACTGACCCTAAACGACGTCTTGAAGCCGGGCGACCTGGAGAAATTCATAGTCTACCTGGATTTGAGGAATAGGGGGCTTTACGCAAAGCCCGTTAGGGGTGGTAGGGTTGACTTCCTGGTTTGGGATAAGAAGAGGAATGCCCTGGCAGATACGCCAAGCTACATGGTTAAGATACTCGACGAGGGGAGGGGTATTAGGACCAGTGAACTCCTCGAACTGGCCTCATACGCCGAGAGGCAGGGCATGAAGCTCATATTAGCCTTAGTTAGTTCAGAGGGGACGCTGACGTATTACAGGGCCTACAGCATTGAGCTCAGCCAAAGGGATTCTAAGTGGCTTAAGGCAGGGCAATGAGCGTTGAGGCCTATAGCTAGGCGCCGAGTTAAGGATATTAAGGCGGCTCCGCAATAAGCCCATGGTTTCGTTAAGGGACGTTGAAAACATTGTGAACGCATCCAGGTTGAGGGGATTTAGGGTGACCTTCAGGTTCAGGGGGATTAGATACGAGGTTGTGATTGATGGGGAGGTTAAGGCAATAGACCCTGAGGGTGTTAAGGTGCCTTGGGGTAAGGCATTCCAGCAGCCGCCACACGTCGTACTCTCAACATATAGGGTGGATAGGATTACTGTTGAATGTGGAGGATCAACGGTAGCAACCTTCAGTAGCCTCCAAGAATTCTTGAAGTCTATGGATTCGATAAAATGCAGGTAGTCGGCATAGCGTATAGTTTATACGGGAGCTGCACGCATATAGGCCTATATGGATGTTAAGTGGAGCCACGTAGCCATATTGGTGGTAGGCCTATTAGCCATAGCCCTCATTTCAGCCTCAATAAGCCCAATGCAAATCTACGTACCAAAACCAGCCCCAGGCGGTAGTCCATCTGGGGGCGGCGTAGTGTTGAATAGGACCGGCACAATCATCAACATAACCTCCACACAGGCCCCCCAGGTCAATGTGACTGAGGCTCCGAGCAACGCGACGATACCTTATGTTGAAGTCCCCTTCTTAGTCATAGCCTTCCCATCAATTAGGCAGGAGGGTGGTGGGCAAGTCCAGGTA
>CAYFHR010000029.1:0-11657 GCA_964343155.1 uncultured Thermoproteaceae archaeon
CTATAGTTCCTATTAAGTTCAGCATACACCAGCGTCCTCCTGTAATCACCTGAGGCTACTGACGCTAACATTAGGCCAGGCCACCTTGGCCATGGTGTTAAGCACAGTTTGACGAGTTCAGGTGGTTGATATATGTCTATGAGCATCTCCGTGTGTTCGCCTGTACATTTAACTTCACCCAAGGCCCATGTGACGTCACTAACTATGACTACTTTACCGCTTGAAAATAGGTAGGATACCAGCGTTATAGGCCCCTTATATATCAACATCGCTGTTGCCTTAATGGACCTGCCATTAACCTTATAGGCATATACGTCTGTTGCCCCAGATTCCTCATAGGCCTTTAAAAAATCTCTAACGTATTCATCGGCGTTTACCATGATGACCAGCAGGCATTATGGGCTACTGTGATGGGCTCTCCTCAACATACAGCTTGACTATGTCCTCGGGCTTCTTTGAAAGGACCCTCTCCTTAAGGAACTGGTCTATGTTAAGTGGCTTAACGTGGTCCGGCGTGGTTATTATAATCCTGTCCTCCCCCATGAAGTTTATCCTAATAACCATGGCCTTCCCCCTCCACTCCTCAAAAACGCCAACCCTGCCCTGATACCTCCTGTGGGGTGCTGTGGATATGTTGTTTGGGTTTATGTCTATGACAACCTTATCGCCAGGCATGTAGTATGGGGCTAGGAGCCATCTGAAGAGCCCAGGCCTACCCCTCTCCCTAGGCCCCTTCGCCAGCAGCCTCCTCGTCTTAAACCTGTATCCGTGGGTCCTCTTAACCATATTCAGGGGCCTTTAACCCTCTTGCTTTTAAGCATTTTTAAATGGCTGTCGGCGTCCCCTTCTGCTGGCCTGGTGGCATTGGCAGCGGTATTGTCGGCGGTATGCCAAGTTCCCTGGCTATTAGGCTAACTTCAAAGACAGCGTACTGCATTAAAACCCCCTGAAGGTCCTGGGGCAGGCTACCTGACTTAACCTGGCTGGAAATCCTCTTAACATCATCCTCGCTGGCCTGAACCATTAAAATGCCCCTAACCGTTATAGATATTCCAGGGGGTATTGATGAGACGGATGCGGTGAATGGTATATTTACCAATTCCCCGGAGGCTTCAGGCATGCCGCTTATCTGGAGGTTTAATGCAAGCTGCATTGCAGTACCGGGCATTGGGGGTGCGGTTACCTCGCCATGTATGTACATGAACCTGACTGCAATACCCTTATACGCCACGGGCTTCCCTTAAGCCTTAGCTTTAAAGGATTCCTACGGGTTAGAAAAATTGATAAACTACCGAAGGTAGGCTTCATCATGCATGCTAAGGGCAAATTGAAACCGTATGTAACTGCGCTGGTTAAGGTAGCTAAGGCATTTAGGGAGAGGGGAATAGATTTCGTCCTCATAGGGAGCTTAATACTACCCCTGGCCTACGGCATTGACTGGGACGTACACGACATCGACCTGTTCATATTGAATAAAAGCACGTTAATGGATAGTGAATTGTTCGAGGAGTTGGCTAGGGACATGGATTGGGACGTTGGAGAATCCTCATTTGGGGGGATGTACTATGAGGTGGTTGTAGGTGGTGATGTCGTTAAGGTTGATTTAATGGAGAACATGCTTGATGTATATGTGCCTGAGGGCATTTTGAAGGATTCAATAGAGGTTAATGTAGATGGCGAGAGGATTAGGGTGATCAGGATTGAGGGGCTTATAGTGTTGAAGGCTAGAGAGGCTACGGATGAGGCAAGGGACTTCCTCGAAAACCTATCCACAATATTGGCGGATCCTAGAAGTAGGGTTGAGGTTGATGCAGGTAGGATACTTAGATATATTGAAGAGTTTCCTGAGGATGAGAGGCAGGGCATTAGGCATAGGATTGAGGTCTCTGGAATATATTTGGAGTAGGTTACCCTAAACTACTTCTACATAACCCCCAAGCGCCTTCAGGGAGGCCCAATACTGGGGGTTACTCTTAGATACGCATTCGGCATCATCAATTATTGTTTCGCCAATGGACGCTAACCCGAGTACGCCAGCCATCATGGCTATTCTATGGTCATTAGGGCATTTAACATAGGCCCCATGCGTTGACGACCCCTTAATAACTATGCCCCCTTGATACGATGCATCAACCCCGAAGGCCCTCAACGTATCCACAATTGTTAACAGCCTATTGCTCTCCTTATATGCAAGGTGTTCAACGCCAGTTACCTTACTTACACCCTGGGTGAATGGGGCTATTGACGCAACCACAGGGGCTAGGTCTGGTGCATCGGCTAGGTCTACTTCAATGCCCTTAAGGCTATCGCCAGGCTCCACAATCCATGAGCCATCAGTATACGTTGATTTAGCACCCATCATGCCTAATATATCCACTATGGAGTCGTCGCCAAGCCCCATGGGGGCAGGTAGGTTAGTTACCTTAACCCAGCCCCCTGTGGCTAACGCTGATGTTGAGTAGAATGCCGATAAGGCATAATCACCCGGGACATGCCTATTAACTGGCCTGGGCCTACATGGATTAACAACGTAGCCGCCCTCTATGGGTTCAACAAGGCATCCATGTTCGTTGAGGATCCTGGCCGTTAACTCTGGGTATTGCCTAGACACAAGCCTACCTTTAACAATTATCTTCAAGCCAACCATGGATCCGAGGAACATTAGCCCTGAAACATATTGGCTTGTTACATCACCCCTTATCTCAACTAACCCACCCCTAACAGGCCCCCTTACCGTCAACGGCAGCCTATCACCCGCTACTGATGCCCCAAGGGCCCTCAGCGCCTTAACCAAATCCTCTATTGGCCTCGACCTCAACGTATCGTCGCCATCTATGGTTATTGGGTTCCTGCAGAGTGAAGCCAGCGCCAACCCTATCCTCAGGGTTGTTCCACTACCCCCCAGGTATGCATAGCCCCCGCAGTTACTTATCATGGGCCTGACCCTAACCACCCCATTGGAGTATTCGATAGATGCCCCCAGGGCCTTGGCCATGTTTAAGGCTGCCTTAACATCATCGGCCTCGGGGACGTTTAAAATTTCGGATTCTCCATCGGCAATTGATGCGAGTAGGATTAGCCTTATGGCCCAGCTCTTAGATGGGGGAGCCTCAACAATACCCCTCACCACAGACCTCCTAACCCTAACCCTCACTGAACCTCACCCCAATAGGCTTAGCCCTGATGTAGTAGCCCATTAGGGATTCTACAAAGTCTATGAACGGCCCCTCCTCACCATCCTTAAATATAGCGTATACGGAGGGTCCATTACCGCTAACTCCACTTGCTAAGGCTCCCATTGAAAGCGCCTTACCTATTATGAAAAGTTCCCTATAGTAGCCTAAGGCCTCTGCCACAAGTAGGCCATTTATGGTCGCGGCCCTGAAATAATCGCCCCTGAGGACTATTGGTATTAGGTCGTTGAATAGTGGGGCTAAGCCCCTTAGGGAATCAATGTTGTTCAACGCCTTAACACCCCTATGGCCCGTTATTACAATGGTAACCTCCTCGGGGGCGTTGGCATGCATTATGAGCCTGTTGACCGAGTTGTCGGTCACAGTAATGCCGCCTAGCACTGACGCCGAGGCATCATCGAAGGCGCCCGTTATTGAGGATCCATGGGCCTTAGTGGCCTCTGCCGCCAATGCCGCGGCCTCAATGGGCTTTAAACCAATGCCCGCCTCATGGGCCAATGCATATATTATGGCTGAGGCAACTGCACTATTGCTCTTTAACCCACTTGATGAAGGTATGTTCGACTCAACCTTAGCGCAATAGTCTCCGCTTATTGAAAGTGCCCTAGAGGCGTAGTTAACTATGAATTTCGCGAATTCATCCATCTCACAGGAACCCGGCTCAACATGCGCCTTGGCCTCTAGGCTTATAGCCATTGCGGCGCCTACCAGGGCTGGTATGGCGTTCAGTATTGATATGCCGCCGTATGTTGTGAACTCCATATTAGTCAATAACGCTTAACTTGGATTAATAAGCATTAGTTAAACCTCCTCAGGCTCCTCATACCACCTAACCCTCTCACCTATAATGGACCTGAGCCTCCACTTAATAGACTTAGGGGCCTTTTCAATAGCCTGTGAAAGCTCACTAATCTTCCTAGCCACCTCAGCCTTAATGCCTGATAATTCAGGTACGGAGTTCACGTATTCAATAACCCTACTTAGGTTAATCATGGTTGTTTTATATAGGCCCCAGTCGCCTGACGTTAATCCAACAATCCTACCGGCGTCGATCTCATTCAGGGAGTCCCTATCAGATAGCTTAAACTTAATGAGCATAGCCACAATATCCTTAACATCCCTCTCACTTATACGCCAAATCTGAAGCTTAGTGAGCAGTAGGTCGCTTGGAGGTATTGTGGGTTTAAACAGCTCTAACCTATCTTTAAGGCTTATAACATGGCTCTCCCTGAAGACGTCTAAAAATACGTCAACCCTAGCCCCGGTTAATTTATCGGTGAATCTAAGCCTCTCATAGCCATGGAGCGCATTAAACATTTTATCAGGCTCAAACCCAAGTTCGGTAAGGGTCTTGGTTAACGCCCCTGAGTCCTTACCATGGGCTGCTAGGTCTATGTCCTTAGGGGTCCTTGATAGGAAGGGCACATTAGAATATATGTCTGATACAAGTAGGTAGACTGCAACACCACCCAGTAGCCTAACAACCACACCCCTCCTCTCGCATTCATCAACAATACCTAGCCCCCTCTCAACAATATCCGGCAGCGCCATGGCTATAGCCTAGCGTGGGGTTTATTGGAATTTATTAAGGATTTTCCTTAAGCTATCCTGCATACTTTGATAGGTGCCTTATCAGCTCATCTACATCACTCTTAGTCAACCTATATGGTCCCTTCCCCTCCTTAGTGATGCCAAGGCTCCCCGCCGTGGATGTGAAAATCCTGTAGGCTAGCCTAACCTCAGAGTTCGTCAATCTGCCAGCCCTCCTGGCGTTAGCCTTGATAATATATCTGGCAAGCTTCGACTGGGTTAAGTACACTACGTTACCCTTCATGTCGCTCCTCAACTCTGCTAATGCATTAACAAGAATCTTAGCTAACTGCTCCCTAGCCTTCTTAAATTCATCAACATCACTAACCTCATATCCCATAACGTATTCCTGCTCTTGGTTAAAATATTCTTTTTGATAATGGTAAAAGTTTTAGTGTGCTATGAGACTACGGAAACGTTTAAATAACTAAAAGGTGTATAGCCCTATGGCGTCTGCTGTCTCACTTATAGTAGACATTATCATAGCCATAATAGTGCTGATAATAGTCCTCCCCATATTGGCCTCTGCAATAAGGATTGTGCCCGAGTACCAGAGGCTTGTCAAACTCAGGTTGGGTAAGTTTAAGGGCGTTTATGGGCCTGGCATAGTCCTCGTGGTACCATTCATAGACAGGGTGATTACGGTTGATTTAAGGACAATAATGATTGACCTACCTGCCCAAAGGGCCCTGACTAGGGATAATGTGGAGGTTTCGATAGACGCCTCAGTCTACTTAAGAGTCCTCGACGCCAAGGGCGCGGTCTTAGCGGTCCAAGACTACAGGAGCGCAGCCTCAACATTAGCCGCAGCCACCCTGAGGGATGTGGTCGGCATGGTTGACTTGGATACGTTGCTGACGCAGAGGGAGGAGGTTGCGAAGAAGATAGCGTCGATAGTTGATGAGCATGTTGAGCCCTGGGGCCTTAAAATATCAAGCGTAGCCATCAAGGACATAAAACTCCCCGACACCCTGGTGAGGGCTATGGCTGCCCAGGCTGAGGCTGAGAGGATGAGGAGGGCTAAGGTTATACTGGCCCAGGCGGACTATGAGGCTTCACAAATGTACCTGAGGGCCGCCGAGACATATACTAAGAATCCTATAGCATTGACGCTAAGGCAGCTGGACACATTGCTTGAGGTGGCTAAGGAGCATAACCTAATATTAGTTGTGCCAAGCAGCCTAGAACCCATTTCAGCACTGGCAGCCTCAATGGCCCTTAGGCAGAGGCAGGGTGGGCAGGAGCAGGGTTCAGGTGGCCAATCTTAGCGACGTTTAGTAACGTTAAGATTTATAAAAATTAATTATTGAATAGATGCGTGGTGAGGCTTAGTAGATTGCTGGCATTCAGTACATTAGCCTTAGTACTCATGATGTTCACCCACATTAGCATATATCATGCGCAGGGCATCGTTAACCTGACGGTGAGCAGGGTTTATGCATGGAGCCTGAGCGGCACTATAACGGACTCGACATATTATGAACTCAGGGATGTCTTAAATAGCTTGCCCCCAGGCTCAGTCCTCATAATATATATGCAGACTCCCGGCGGGCTCCTAGACGCCGCCTTAAACATCGTTGAACTGCTTGAGACCTCAGGCGTAATAACTGTGGGCTACGTCTATCCAGAGGGCTCGTATGCGTGGTCTGGGGGTACGTTAGTACTGCTATCAACAACCGTAGCCGCAATGGCCCCTGGAACAGTGATTGGTTCATGCCAACCCGTTGAGGTAAACCCCATTACGGGCCAGGAGGTATTCATTAATGAATCTAAGATACTTAACGCGGTCGCCAAATACTTTGGAGAGGCTGCATCATTTAGGGGTAGGAACGTAACCTTCGCTGAGGATTGCGTATATCTGAACGTTAACCTAGGCCCCTACGAGGCTTTGAAATATGGCGTCGTAAACTACGTTGCCTCAACACCATATCAATTACTGAGCCTCATGAATGGGACTGTCGTTAAGCAGGGGGGTGTTGAATATAGGTTAGTTTTCGTAAACCCAACCATTGAGGAGATTCCAGAACCCCTAAATTACCAGCTTTACAATGCTTTACAGAACCCGACTATAGATGAGGTCCTTGAATTTCTAGGAGTTGTGCTGATACTTGTAGGCCTAGTAACAGCCCACATATACCTAGCTGGTTTAGGGGCATTGCTCATGATTATCGTGGCCCTCCTTGGCCTACCATTAAACTACCTGGGGATAGCCCTAATGGCCCTAGGCGCAGTATTCATCGCTGTTGAGTGGCATGCGGGTGGTAAGCTACACGGGGTTTTAATAGCCATAGGCGCCATAATCATGGCGATAGGAATAATGCTCCTAATACCCATGCTGCCAGCCCCACAATACATGGTCAAGTACACGCCCCTTGAGTTAACGGCCGTGCTTTACGCTGAGGTATCTGCAATACTTGCCCTCTCAGGGTGGCTCATAGCCATCATAGCCAGGGCCATTAGGGCCAAGCCAATATCACACATCATGTTTTACCCAACGCCAGGGCTTATGGGTGTGGCTTTAGAGGACATTAAGGCTGGGCAAATGGGCATCGTTAAGATTAGGGGCGAATACTGGCGCGCCATAGCCCTCGAGGATGTTAAATATGGAGATAGCGTAGTGGTCGTATCGTACCGTGGGGGCATTGTTGAGGTTAAGAAGGTTAGTCAGTAAGGAGATTATTCATCACCGCGTAAGCTCTGGTGTCACTCATCACTAGGAGTTGAGCCAAGAGCCTCTTTTTAAACATATGAAGCATTCAGTAACATGCCTAATAGCCTAATTTCACCATGGAGGAAGGCCAGTGTAACTAACCCTTAGCATATACGAGTTTACTAGACACTAGTGCAAATGCCCTACCAGCCCTGTGTAGCGGTATTTTCCAAAATTCCCTAATCCCATAATCCTCAAAGTCGCCATAGTAGTCAACCACCTCACCGACGTAAAGCCTGTGGTCGCCTGCGTCCAAATGATTCATAACCCTAACCTCCATTACGCCTAATGCACCCTCCATAACGGGGACGCTTAAGGTCCTACCCTTCCTGTATTTTATGCCGAATTTAACGACCTTATCCACATCCCTCCCTGAAACAGACCCAATCCTCCACAGTAGGTTATAGTCGCCTATTGCATTTATTGAGAATTGCCTATACTTCTCAATGAGTGTGAATGTGTAGTTACCCCTATTGCAGGCCAATGCGACTATTTTAGCGTCACTGGCTACAGGCATTACCCAGGATGCGGCCATGAAGTTGACTACGCCTTCGTCAACATTTCCGGAACCTATTGCGTAGGCTGGCCTTGGGTGAAGCATGTAGTAGTACCTCCTAAGCATTGCCTGCAAACTGCTATCCGGTTAATCTACTTAACCAATGTTTAGCCTGAGGTAAAACTATGCATAGTGTTTTTAAACATGGGTGGTGGGGCTTTATGTGGCTAGGCTAGCCCAATACTACAGGCTATACCCCATAAACATTGTTAGGGGCAGTATGCAGTATGTGTGGGATTCTGAGGGTAGGAGGTATCTCGACCTGAATACGGGGCATGGGGTAGCCTTCCTAGGCCATTCAAACCCAGAGGTAGTTAAGGCCATTGTTGAGCAGTCGTCTAGAATACTTACCGTACCCCTAAACCTCGCTAATGAGGCCAGGGATGGGTTTGTAAGGGAGTTTTCCAGAATACTCCCAGCTGGCTTCGACGTAGTCTTCCTGCAGAATACGGGTACAGAGGCTGTTGAGGCTGCGATTAAGATTGCTAAGAAGGTCACCAGGAGGAGGACTATTGTTGCATTCACGAACTCGTTCCATGGGAGGACTATGGGTAGCCTATCGGCCACGTGGAATGAGGCCTATAGGAAGGCCTTCGAGCCATTATACCCCTACGTCAAGTTCGCACCATTCAACGCCGCCAGCCAGGTCGAGAAGTATGTTGACGAGGATACATGCTGCATAATAGTTGAGCCCGTACAGGGTGAGGGTGGTTTAAACGTGGCTACGAGGGATTTCCTAAAGGCCCTAAGGGATGAGGCTAATAGGGTTAATGCATTACTCATATTCGATGAAATACAGTGCGGCTTCGGCAGGACTGGTAAGACCTGGGCATTCCAACACTACGGCATTGAACCAGACCTATTCACCGCAGGCAAGGCTCTAGCCGGTGGACTACCAATAGGCGTTGTTGTGGCTAAGGGCGAATTAGGCGATGTATTTTCGCCAGGTGAACATGGGTCGACCTTCGCGGGAAACCCCGTAGTGATGGCTGCGGCCTCTGCGGCTGTTAGAGTTTTTCTAAGGGATGATGTGCCCTCTAAGGCTGAGAGGATGGGCAACATCCTCCACTCAGCCCTAAGTGAGGTTAAGTCGAGGATAGTTAATAGGGTTAAGGGAATGGGGCTTATGGCTGGGCTTGAGTTGAGGGTGAAGGCTGAGCCTTATGTTGATGAACTTTTGAAGAGGGGCATATTGGCATTGACAGCCAACATCAATGTGGTACGCTTCCTACCCCCATACATGATAACTGAAGAAGACGTATCACAGGTTATTAGCGCCTTAAACGAAATCTTACCTAAATAATCCCAGCTGCTAGACACGATAAGTTTAATAAGCCTCCAGGCGAAGGTGTGAGGGCATCGTGGGGGTTATTGAAAGCCAGGCCGTTAGATACGATAAGTCGAGGGGGCAGGTTGAGTTAAATGTCTCATTCCCCGAGGAGAAGTATCTATGGAATAGGGACCTCCACCCAACACCCATAGCTAAGAGGAACTGGGACTGGTACACATATACCGCAATATGGTTCGGCATGGCCTTCATAGTCCCAAGCTGGTCGCTCGCCAGCGTTGGCCTAGCCTTCGGCCTAGGGGTCTTGGATTCAATACTGCTGGTATTTCTAGGAAACCTAATAGTGTTGGTACCGATGATAATACAGTCCCATGGCGGGGCTAGATACGGCATACCTGAACCAGTCTTAACCAGGACGAGGTGGGGGATTTATGGTGCAATATTCCCAAGCTGGATTAGGGCCGTTATAGGCGCGGGCTGGTGGGGTATTGAAACGTATATTATGGCTGAGGCCGCGGTGGGCATATATGCTATTTTAAGCGGCAAAACATCGGCTATAGCCTCGCTGGTCGCTAAGGGTATTGCATCGCCATTCACGATAAGCATAGCCTTCCCACAGGTATTTTGGGCAACCTTCGCTGCAATAATACTGCTCCAAATAGCCCTACTGTACAAGTCCCCTGTACCCGAGGCCCAGCCTGCATTGAAGTGGTTTGCAAGGCTTTCAGCACCACTAATATTGGCTGGGTTCCTGGCGCTCTGGCTACACTTCATGGAGGTTTCCCACTGGAACTATGGTGCAATATTCTCCATACACGCTAAGTTAAGTGGCCTAGGGTATTGGGTTGCCTGGCTTGCATTCCTGAACGCAAACATAGCCTACTGGGCCACGATGGCGTTATCCATGCCTGACTACACTAGGTTCGCCAAGAGCCAGATAGCCCAGACCATTGGGCAAATACCGATGCCCTTCATGATGCTCCTGGTGGCCGTCCTAGGCACAATGACTACGGGGGCTGTCATTAAGGTCCTTGGGGAACCCATATGGGACCCGATACTGTTGGCAACACTATACCTCGGAGGCATACCAGGCATCATTATAAACCTCCTATTCCTACTCGCCACATTCTCGGTGAACGTCTTTGCAAATACGGTGGGCCCAGCTTACGACTTCGCAAATACGCTACCCAGGTACATTACCTGGTTTAGGGGGGTTTTAATAGTGGTGGCTGTTTCAATACTACTCGGCGCCTGGACATTCTACGGATCAGCATACGGCTACCTGTATAATTGGCTACTAACCTACGGCGGCCTATTGGGCTCTGTCGAAGGCATAATAATATTTGACTACGCCCTGATTAGGAGGTTTAAATTCGAGCTCCCCGACGTATACCTTAGCCGTGGCGTATTCCGCTACTGGAATGGCATAAACCCCGCAGCCTTCATAACGTTCGCCATCGTCGAATTCATAATCTATGCACCATTCATACCCTACCACAGTGTAATATTCAGCAACTCGTGGATAATATCCCTACTGCTCTCAGGGTTAATATACACGCTGCTCATGGTGTATTGGATTATTCCACGCTACCAACCACACCTTAAAGGCTCAATATGGAGGGGTGGCTACGTTTCAGACGAGGTTAGGAGGATCTTTTCAGGCTAAGACCTTAAAGCCTTCAAAACCTCCTTTTTCAAACCCAATGGTTTATCAATAAACAATTCCCTATCCATCTCCCTCAAATTCCTTGATATTGCCGGCTTAAACTCCATTTTGCCTAAAATATCCTTCTCAACATCAACCCCAGGGGCATACTCCTCAAGGATCAGCCCACCTGGCGTCAGCCTGAAGACGGCCCTTTCCGTTATGTAGAGGACCTCCTTACCCATTTTGAGGGCTAGGTCTGCGTTGAAGGCTATTTTATATGCCTTATTGACGAACTTCACCACATCGCCATCCTTAACTATTCTAAGTTCACCGTCCTTAACTTCAATAATCCTCCTACCTGCAGTAAAGCCCCCTGCGAAGTAAACCCTCTGGGCCCCGTAGGCTATTGATGGGAATCCACCTGGCCCAGTGACTCTGCCTGGTAGGAAGCTTGGGTTAACGTTACCGTACTTGTCGACCTGCATGAAGCCGAGCGATGCCGCGTCAATACCTCCCCCCTCATATATTATGAATTGGTCAGGCATCGTCAATATTGCGAATGGGTTTATTGAACTTCCGAAGTCGTCCTCACCAAGGGCTACACCACCCCATGGGCCAGCCTCAACTGTTGTAACCACAACATCTTCCAGCCCCTCCTCATTAATTATCTC
>CAYFHR010000030.1:0-11654 GCA_964343155.1 uncultured Thermoproteaceae archaeon
GAATCCCTCAGAAGCCTGAGGCAGGGAGGCAGGCTAGTATTGATAGGCAACGTCAACCCTGACGAGGCCTTAAACCTCAGGCTCGGCTACGTCATATTAAAGGACGTAGCCATCATAGGTAACATCGCCTCAAATAAGTCTGACGTAGTTGAGGCGTTTAGGTTGGCTAAATACATAAGGGCTGTTAAGGCTGGGGAGTATGGCTTAGGTGAGTTTCAGGACGCCCTAAACCAGTTGATGAACCCACGCAGGATTGGCAAGATATACATTAACCCATGGTAGCTACTCAACTATGGTTACCAGGAGTTTAAGTATATTGTCTGAACTCTGCCCACCCTTAGCAAGGCTCCATAGTGGTGAATCCCTGCAAACCCTATACCTCACAATACTCCTACTCTGATCCTTCTCAATGAGGCCGTGCTTATGGAGCTCCTCTAAAATGTGCTTAACGAGGGTTAAGACTACTGGAATTACATCACTCCTATCGACGTAGTCCAGGAGCCTCTTCGGCGTGAAGCTTACGCAGGACCCCATGGCGCCGTTTATAGCCCTGTAAAGGGCCTCACTAACCCACCTCTCAATCTCCCTGAAGTCCGTTGGGTAGCTTTTATCGCGCTCCATGCCTAAGCCGCTTTAAGGCTTTTAATACGGAATCGATGAATTAGCGATACGTAGGTGCTCCTGGATTAACAGGAGTATTACTCCTGTAGCGGCGCCTCAACATTGGGTGTTCGGCTGCATTAGCCTAATAAGCCCCTGAAAGACAGCGTTAGGATGAGGGCAATTATCGCCACTATTGTTGAGGTAATCATGTTGACGTCCTCGTTTTTAAGCCTCACAGGAGGGTCATTCAGCCTAATTGTCCTTGAACCACAGTAATGGACCTCATCCTCAACAATAACCCTACACCTGGGGCATAGGTACTTGGGCTGGGCCACAGCCCCAATTACGCTGTCCAGGACCTCGCCAAGGTACCCCAGGGCCACTATCACTATGACCAGTAGTGGTGTTGGGTCTGCGTAGGCCCAGTTGTATGAAATTATCCCAGGCATAATGTAGGCCGCCCTGGATAAGGCATAGTACGTCAGGGCCATTGTTGAGGCGCCTGCCAACGAACTCAACTCACCAAGCGCAGTAACGCCACCTGACGTGCCTGGTGAAACCTTAACCCAGGGCTTAACGATTAGCCTAGGCGTACTCCTCGATAAAACCCCTATCTCGCTGGCCCAGGTATCGGCCAGCGACGCGGCTAGCGAGGCTGCGTATGATGCTAGGAGGGCCCTTGACAGGTTGATGAAGCCTGCAATGTATGTTAACGAGCTCGCTATGGACATTACCGACGGGACCAGGCCAACGGCCAAGACCTGGCTGAACCCCCTACCCTCAGCATCCTTATCAACACCCCACCTCGCCTTAACCTCCCTACCAAGCCTAGTGGCCATTGTGGCGTATGCCAGGAATAGTATTAGGGCTAGTACTGATAGTGGGCCTAGGAGCGATACTGAAGATCCCACGAAAATGGAGACGTAGAAGGCCCCCCTCCTAATCACCTTAGCCTTAACGGCATACAGCGCTATTAACCATGATGCAGCAACGCCCACTAGGGCATATGTAATCACTACGTATGCTGCCTGCATTCAATCACCAACAACCTCAACAATAACCCTCCTAACCTGCCTAGGCCCATCAACCTCAACTAAAAGCACATTCTGCCACGTACCTCTAACAACCCTCCCATTAACTAGGGGCATGACTCTACCCTGCCCAAGGAAGGCGCTGGCCAGGTGTGAATTGGCGTTGTCGTCAATGATGTTGTGCCGGTAGTTTCCGCTCCTTGGGAATAGTTCAAGGATCTTATCCTCAATATCCTTCATTAAACCCTCCTCAGCCTCATTAAGGATTACGGCTGCTGTGGCGTGCGGTGCGAAGACTATGACGAAGCCGTTCCTAATGCCACTCTCGGAGACCGCCTCCTCAACATCAGCCGTTATGTCGAGGACCTGCACCTGCCTCTCAGTCCTGTACCTAAGCTCCTTAACGAAAACCCTCATTAAGGGTTCAGATAGCTTTAGGGTAATTATGCATTACTAATAGTATACTATCAGAGGAATATCATGCCAATCCTCCTCGCTAAACCAACCCCAAGGAGCTCTCCTAGGATTGTTAAATACTCCATCAGCTGATCCTCCGTGAACCTGGCGTATACGTGGGCTAGGGCTAGGAGGGGGTTATACCTCGCCTCATCGACATAACCCCCAACTATCAACCCTAAGTCATCCTCAATAAATCCGCCCTCAACGATGGCTGGCTCCTCCAGGAAACCACCCTCTGCAGGCTTCTCGATGAGCATCGGTAGGTCGCCTGCCTTAGGTAAGACATAGGTGAGGGTTACTTTAGGTAGGCTTAGTAGCGCATCCTCACTGAACTCAACCTTAACACCCCTAATTGAGTTAAGGCTCCTTAACCTAGCGGAGGCAGCCCTAGTAATGTCCCCTACTGTGAGGTTCCTAAACCTCACATCGTAGCGTAGCCCTATTGTCAACGGCCTGGTGTAGTGGGGCTCCTTCAACCCCCTTGAAGCCTCCCAAAGCATTACACTATCGTTAACGGCCTGGTTCAGTAGGAGCTCCATGAGCCTCCTTACACGCCCCCTAGCCCTTAGGGACTCCTTAAGTATCATTGACCTAAGCTTACTAACCCAAAGCACTGAATAGGACCTAAGCCCAACATCAACCACCTCGCCTAACCCGCCGTAATCCTTAAGCATGCTTAAGATAGCCCTCTCCTTAATAATCCTCAGCCCCGAATCCTTACTAACATAGATTATTGAAACACCCCTCTTCGAAGCCTCGTTGAAGAGCCTTGATGCAAGTTCAACAACCTCATAGGCCTCGTACGAGGAGTATACGTCCCCTATACCTATCCCTTTAACCAGCGTGTGTAGCGCATTCGTCAACTTAACGTAGAGTGAGCCGTCCATGAGTATTGCCTTAACCCCATCATATGATTTAAGGGCCCTTAGGGCTGCTTCAAACTCGAGCTTAGCCATGAGCAGTAAACCCCCTATGGATGATTCGGGGTATATTCTAACGTCGCCAACCCTGACTGGTTCATAGCCCATGTCGTTGACTGCAATAGCCCTTGACAAGGCCAACACATGGCCATTGGATAACCTCACCTCCTGTAAGCCTCCGTCAACGGCGGCTACGCCATGAATATCCCTAACCCTGTTTAGGGGTTTTAGGAGGGGCTTCAGGTCTATGTCCCCACCGGCCTTCATGCTATCTTTAACCAATTTAGCAACATCCATTAGCCTACCTGAGATAATGTCCATGAATAGGTCAGGCACGTTGAATCCTTTTACTGATAATTTTAGGGTTTGTGTATTTGTTAAAACTTTAAATGAACACTAAGGGGCCTTGTTCTTTGCATAATGCAAACTTTTATCATAATAACACCTCAGATTCCCCAAAACATATAATAACTCTAATCCGTTGATTAGCCTTAAATGGCCAATATTGAGCCAACAGGCTACATAGTGTCCAACAGCGGCGTGGAGTATTTAACAGCCATACTAGACCCGCAACATGTCGATAAGGTTAGGCTATTCGACTACTACTACTATGAATTTAAGGGCTCCAGGGTTCTTGTACAGGTCGTCGACATTACCAGGGACGTCTACAGGATTGGTAATGAGCTAGCCCCCGTGGTTTTTAGGAGGGGTATTAGGCCTATTGAGGTGCCTTTAGCCAGGCTAATGGTCATAGGCCAGTTGGGTGATAAAGGCCTTAAACTACCTGAGGCGCCGCCGCCTATATCGACGCCAATCTACAGGGCTAGCCCAGACTTGGTTAAACAGCACATAAGCCTAGGGGGTAGGCTCCACATAGGTGTATTGAGGGGGCTTGAGGATGTTGAAGTGTATTTGAATGAGGAGGCTTTGGCAAGGCACATGGCTATAATAGGGGCTACTGGGAGTGGTAAAACCTGGCTGAGTGTCCTGCTCATCGAGGAGTTGCTTAAGGTAAACGCAACCCTAGTGGTCCTGGACCCCCATGGCGAATACGCCAGGATTAAGGATGATGTAGGTAAGTTGGGTGCATCAGCAACGGTGTTTAAACTAACTAAGCACCACGCGGGCGACGTTAGATACAGGGTTAGCCTACTATCCACAGACCCAGAACACCTAGCATCCGTTGCGGGTATTGGTGAGAAGGCCGTTAGGGTTAGGGAGGCATTCACGCTGGCCCATATGGCCGTTACCCTGGCCGCCAGGCTGTTTCAAGACAAGTCAATAGCCTCCTTAACAAACATGGATAGGCTCCTCGGTGAGGTATCCTCGGGTAGGAGTATACAGGTCCAGAGGCTGTCCACAATATTTAGGTTAAAGTACCCGGTGGGCAACTTCAATGGAAGCCTACTCTACTCCAAACTCCTCAGGGTCCTCGAGGACTTAAGCGCACTTGCACAAACCCCCCAGGGTAGGAATGCTGCCATTGCGGCTAGGAGGTATGTTAGGAGGCTTGGGAAGCTTGGAATATATGGCCCTAAGGGGACTCCACTCTCGAAGATTTTGAAGAGGGGGCATGTTTCGATAATAAATTTAGCGGGCCTAGACTCGCAGGTCCAGGACCACGTCGCCTACAGCGTTATTGAGAGGATATTTAAGGCCAGGGTCAACTACATGAGGAACCTCCCAGGCGCCAAATACCCAGACCCGGTGGTCATAATTGTTGAGGAGGCGCACAACCTGGCCCCGAGGGGCAGGTCAACGTTGGCTAAGGGTATGTTGGCCAAGGTGGCTACTGAGGGTAGGAAATTTGGAGTATTCCTAATCATAATAACGCAGAGGCCCTCGAGGATTGATGAGGATGTGTTAAGCCAGGTACAGAACTACGCCCTCCTAAGAATAGTCAACCCCAGGGATAGGGAGGCTTTACTCGAGGTTGGCGAATTCATGGACCAGACCCTGGATAAGGTATTGTCGTCGTTGAATAGGGGTGAGGCACTCCTAATGGGCCCAATAGTCAACAGCCAAATACCCATAGTCGCCAGGTTGAGGGATAGGGTGCTCAACTACAGCGGCGGCGACATAGACCTGGGGAGGTATTGGAAGCCCAGTAGGGAGCATGTAAGCGCCTTCCTAAGCGAATTATCAAGCAAACTATCTAGGCACATTAGGATTAGGGCTAGGGCCCTGGTTGGCAGGGTTAGGGATGTTAAGGTCAGCGGCAATTCCCTAATGGGGCTTGTTGACGGGGCTAGGGTTGAGGTTGACCTCAGTAGGGGCGTCTTCAAATGCTCGAACTGCGGCGTTAACAGGGAGCCGTGTATACATGCGGCTGCGCTACTCCTCAAGACCGAGGCCGTTGAGGTTAAGGGGGCTAAGACCAGGTAGCCTACATGCGTTCAACAACAGGTATCCCCAGGATGCTCATGGCATTGGCCAACACAACCTCAACAGCCTTAACCAGGGCCAGCCTAAACTCCCTGAGCCCAGGCCCAGCATTTATGACTGGGTACTTCTCGTAGAATGAGTTGAAGACTAGGGCGAGCCTATTTATGTGGGATGCAACGTTTTCAAGCCTTAAATCCTGGCTAACCTGGCTCAACACGCTTGGGAACTCCCCGATGAGAAGTATTAATTCGCGCTCCTCAGGGGCCACATCACTAGGGATGCTGTATGAACCCGGCTTAACGTCGGCGCTGGCCTTAGCCAATATTGAGTGGGCCCTAACATACGTGTACTGTATGAATGGGCCGCTGTTCTGGTTCATGTCAAGTGCCTTACCCCAGTCGAAGGTTATGGGTTTGCTGGGTGAGATGGATGCGAAGTAGTACCTTATCGCGCCCACTGCAACAGCCCTGGAGACGTCCCCAACAACCTCAAGGCCCCTTGAGGAGGCTATCGACCTAACCCTCCTCGTAGCCTCATCTAGGAGCCAGTCGACTGTGACGGCCTGGCCCCTCCTACTGCTCATCTTGGCCCCACTTAGGTTAACCATCTCGTAGGCGTAGTGTATTATCTTATGAGCTTCATACCCCATGGCCTTGAGGGCTAGCCTAAGCTGGGCCTGGGGGTGCGTCTGCTCAACTGCAATAACCCTAATGACCCTGTCCGGCCTACATTGGTTGAGGCACCATATCGCATAGGCTATGTCCCTGGTCAAATATAGTGTAGTTCCATCACTCCTATTCAACGTGGCGGGCGGTATAAACCTGGGGAGCTTCAACTCATCCCACGCATTGAACTCCTCCGCAGCCTTATCAGCCCTAAATACGTAGACCCCATCCCTGTACTCAACCAGGTGCCCTGCCTTCTCAAGAAGCCCCTTAATAACCTCCCTGGCTAGGCCACTGTAGACTGTTATTTCAGACTCCCAGTCGTATGCGTCGAATTCAACCCCAAAGGCCTTGAACGTCTCCTCAAAACCCCTCATGACGATGCCGACTGCCTCCCTTACAATCGACTTAACCTCTGGGTCCCCATCCTCGTAGGCCTTAGCCATCCTGTACGCTTCAGCGTTTACGTCTATTTTAGATAAGGCACCTACAAGCGCCTCAACAACCTCCTTATCCCTATTAAGCCACTCCCCAATTACGCCAACCCACTCATCCCTCTCGGCAACGAGGGCCCTATATTCGTCGTCCTGCCTGCCCTGGAGCTGCTTCGTTATCCTCTGAACCTCGGCAACAGCATTGGTGACGGAGTAGACTATCCACATTACGTGGTCTGGCTTAGCCCCATCCTCAATCCTCCTCCTGACCAGGTCCTTAACATACCTATAGCCCAAGGCCAGGTACATGACCTGGATCCCTGTGTCGTCTAGGTAGAACCTGACGCTGACGTCATGCCCCATGAACCTCATAAGCCTCGCAAGCGAGTCGCCTAGGACCATGTTCCTGCAGTGCCCTATGTGCAGTGGGTGTAGTGGGTTTGCGCTGGTATGCTCTACGACAATCTTCATGGGTTTGACGCCAGGGTCCTTGCCGTAGCTGCTGCCTAGCCCTATGGCGCTGTCCAGGACAAGCCTACCATAGGCCTCCACGTTTACGTCTGCATTCAGGAAGCCGTTGATGAGCCTGAAACCCCTTAGGTAAACCCCATTGGCGCTTCTGAGCCTCTCCTCAAGCTCGCTGGCTAAACTGGGCCTAGACCTCAAAACCTCATGGAGGGGTGTTGACAAGTATCCGAAGGTTGACTTAGCCCTAGTAACCTCAGGCTCGAAGCCCAATATGGGCTTCACAATATCCTTAAACTCCCTCACAAGCACCCTATATGGGTTATATTCCACGGGGCTTACTTAAAGGAGATTTAATAAAGCTTTATTTTTAGGACCATGGGGAAAGGTTAATATATAGCCCTCAATGTGTAATGCGTGTTTCTAGAACCTATTGAGCTTAAGCCAAAGGTTATTAAACTATACCACGTATCTATGAGGCTTAAGTCCAGCTTCGAAACCAGTGGGTGGAGGACTGTAGATAGGCGCAGCATAATTGTCGAGGTTGCCTTCGAAAACGGCGTTGTGGGTTATGGCGAGGTTACGGCCGGCGATGGCCCATGGTTCAGCTACGAGACTATCGAAACCTCCTGGCACATTATAAGGGATTACATAGCCCCAATACTGCTTAGGAGGAGCATAAGACACCCCATGGAGGTCTACGACGCATTATCGCCGATAAGGGGCCATAATATGGCTAAGGCGGGTGTTGAGGAGGCGTACTGGGATGCCTACGCGAAGGCCCTTGGAAAACCATTAGCGTCGGTTATAGGTGGTGTTAGGGATAGGGTCGAGGCCGGGGTTTCAATAGGTATTATAGGCGACTTAAACAGGCTTCTTAAGGCTGTGGGGGAATACATGGCTGAGGGGTATAGGAGGGTTAAGATTAAGATTAAGCCAGGCTGGGACGTCGATGTAGTTAAGGCTGTCTTCAGGGAATACCCCGACGTGAGGCTTCAGGTCGATGCGAACGCATCATACACCTTAAATGACGTTGAAGTATTCAGGAGGCTTGACGAATACGGATTATTGATGATTGAGCAGCCGCTGGGCTACGACGACTTAGTTGACCATGCGGAGCTTCAGAGGGTTTTGAAAACACCCATATGCCTAGACGAATCCATAAGGGGCCTCAGCGACGTTAAGGCGGCCTATAGGCTGGGTTCATGCAGGGTGGTTAACGTTAAGCCGGGTAGGGTTGGTGGGGTTAGGCAGAGCATAGAGATAAACAACTACTGCAGGTCAGTCAACATACCCATCTGGATAGGTGGAATGCTTGAAACAGGCATCGGCAGGGGGTTCCAGGTTGCGTTGGCGGCGTTGGACAACGTGAAGTACCCCAATGACATAGGGGCCAGCAGTAGGTATTACCACGAGGACATTGTTGAGCCGCCATGGAGCCTGAATAAGGATGGCACAATATCCGTGCCTAATAGGCCAGGCATAGGGGTTGATGTTGTTGAGCCCAGGCTTAGGAAATACGCAGTCAACACTCTCAGCATTAGGTCCAGGTAGCTACTCTTTAATAATCCTGGATATGAAGAAGCCCTCCCCATTATGTATATGGGGCATTGTCCTACCAACACTCCTAGACACAGAGTATTTGCCGTAGCCGTCAACTAACCCACCCACGTCGGGTTTAACAAGCCTTATAGGGGCCCTAGATGAGGCATATTCAACAACCTCCTCACCCTCCTGGGGCAGTATTGAACATGTTGCGTATACGACCTCGCTGCCGGCCTTCAAGTTGTTTAAAACATTTAGAAGTATCCCCTTTTGAATATCTGAATAGTATTTGACCAGGCCCCATTTAGCCTCGAGCATTAGCTTAACCCCAGGGTCCTTGGAAATAGCCCCGCTTGAGGTACATGGGGCGTCGATGAGGGCCTTATCTATACTCCCACCCACTATACTTAACCTGGTTGAGTCAGCCCTAATTACATGCACCTTCGAGTAGTCGACGCCAAGCCACTTCAAGACCCTAACCATCCTCTCAACCCTCCTCCTGGAAACATCGACCGCGTAGACCTCGGCGTTGTTTTCAGTCAACTGCATTATGAGGCTAGTCTTCATGCCGGGGGCGGCGCAGGCGTCGAGGATTACGTCGCCTTCCTGGGGCTTGAGGTTAAGCACAGTTAGCACTGATGAAATGTCCTGGGGTATTAATATGCCCTCTTTGAAGAGCCTAGTCCTACCGTAGGGCCCCTTGAAGTTGGTCACCATGAGCATGAATGGGAAGTCCCTATGTTGAACGAACTCAATGCCCAAGCCTTCAACTGCCTTGACGACCTTGTCTAAATCGGCCTTAAGCGTATTGACCCTGAGCCAAAGGACCCTCCTATTCAGCGACTTCAAAAGCTCCTCAACGCTGGGCTGATCCAATACGCCTAGTAGCGCCTCAACTAGGTTCCTTGGGAACGAGTACCTTACTGATAGGTACTGTACCGGGTCCTCATCCTTAAGCTTACCCAACCCAGACTCAACGGCGTCTAAACTGGCCCTAGCCCTCTTCCTAAGCCTCCTAGCGTAGTGGCTGTCGCCATGCATGGCTAGCCAAGCCTTCACAATAGACTTCCTGGTCACGGTTCCGAACATTATCCTGGATGCGAATTGGAGGTATGCGTAATTCCTAACAATATCCAATACGGCGTTGTAGTAGTCTTTAAGCGGGGCCTCAAGCCCCAGGGCCCTTTTAGTTAGGTGGAATGCCCTATCCATGGATACTAGCCTCGACTCAATAATGTACAATACCGTGGATGCGAAGTCTACGAAGCCTTCACCAAACCTCTCAACCACGGGGCCTACGTTAAATAGGCCTAATAACCTTTTATCAGCTGGGTTAAGCTTATAAGCTGGCATTGGCTTAGGGTTTCGACCCCCATGGAAATGAGGTAAGGTGGGTTATTGGTTCAGCATGGCCCTACATACACTACGTACCCCACCTAGGTAACCTCGTCGGTTCACTACTGTCGGCCGACGTATATGCGAGGTACCTTAAGATGAGGGGGTTTAAGGTAGTTTACGTAACGGGCAGCGATGAGCATGGAACGCCCATTGAGGTTGAGGCGATTAAGCTTGGTATTGAGCCTAGGCAGCTGACGGACAGGATGCATGAGGTTATCGTCAAGATACTTAAGCTGTGGGGCATCGAGCCAGACAACTACACTAGGACCGAGTCCGAGGTCCATAAGGAGTTCGTCAGGGACGTATTCATGAAGATTTACAACAACGGCTACATATTCACCAGGGACGATGAATTGCCCTACTGCCCCAGGGACAAGATATTCCTACCAGACAGGTTCGTCATAGGCACATGCCCATACTGCGGATACCCATATGCAAGGGGTGACCAGTGCGAGAACTGTGGTAGGCTCCTTGAACCAAGGCTGTTGATAAACCCGAGGTGCGCAATATGTGGGTCAACCCCCGAGTGGAGGGTTACTAGGCACTGGTACCTTGACCTGAGGAGGCTTGAGGACAGGGTTAGGAGGTATATTGAGGGTAATGGGGCCCTCCCAGACAATGCGAGGAATATGAGCCTATCAATGCTTAAGGAGGGGTTAAGGCCCAGGGCCATTACAAGGGATAATAAGTGGGGCATCCCTGCACCATTCCCAGGCGCTGAGGGTAAGACTATTTACGTCTGGTTTGAGGCCGTTTTAGGATACGTATCAGCCACGGTGGAGTACTTCAGGAAGATTGGCAGGCCCGAGGAGTGGAAGGATTATTGGCTCAGCGATAAGGCCAGGTTCGTGGTCTTCATAGGTAAGGACAATATACCGTTCCACACAATAATATTCCCAGCCCTACTAATGGCGGCTGGCGAAAACTACGCCCTCCCATACACCGTGTCTTCAACAGAGTACCTGGTCTTTGAGGGTAGGAAATTCTCCAAGAGCCAGAGGGTTGGCATATGGGCTGACGAGGCGGTAGCCCTACTCCCGGCAGACTACTGGAGATTCTACCTAATATACAATAGGCCTGAGCAGAGGGATAGCAACTTCACCTGGGACTCATTCCTAGACGTAGTCAATTCAATTATGAACGACACAATAGGCAACTTCATACACAGGGTCCTCACATTGGCTAAGAGGAGGTGGGGCACGGTACCAGGGGGCGTTAAGATGGTTGAGGCTGATGAAGGGGTCTACAACGAGGCCCTGGGGGTCTTTAAGAGGGTTGAGGGGCTATACTACGATATTAGGCTTAAGGACGCCTTAACGGAGTCCATTGAAATAGCCAGGATAGGTAACAGGTACCTTAACGAGAAGCAGCCCTGGAGGCTAACGGGGCCTGAATTCGACAGCTCACTCCTAATGCTCCTAAGCCTAGTTAAAACACTCTCAATAGCCCTAGCACCCGTAATACCGTTCAGTATGGCTGAGCTGTGGAGGATGATGGGCTATGAAAAGGGCCTAATGTGGAACGACGCATATAGGCCAGTGGAGCCAGGCCTAAGGCTGGGTGAGCCAAGGCCACTATTCAGGAAGATTAGCAGGGACGAGTTGAACCAGATGCTTAAAAGGCTCGACGAAATAAGGGATGTTAAGGATAAGGGCAAGTACCCGTGGGAACAGGTATACCTACCTGAAGAAGCCAAGTAGCCTGGAGGAAAGTTTAAAAGCCCATTAATATCAATAATGCAGGCGGGGG
>CAYFHR010000031.1:0-11435 GCA_964343155.1 uncultured Thermoproteaceae archaeon
TAATCCTCATCTGTAGGCAGCCTATATAGTTTAAGCCTCTCCAAGAGGTCCCTACCCCTCTTAACCAACTCCTCAGAGGCCCTTAAACCAACGTATTCGGGATCTTTAGCATCCCCCGTGTAGTCTACGATGACCCTTTCCCTACCGTCTGGGTCAACTAGGCCCACTACGACGTCGACTTTACCTCCATCAACCCTCGCCAATACGCCCAGCGGCACGTGGCACCCCGCCCCAATCCTTGTTAGGATAGTCCTCTCAACAATGGCCTCAGTCATGGCGTCACCGTCGCTTGACTTGAGGAGCATCCTTACTAAGTCATCCCTATCCCTACGCACGAACACGCCTATTATACCCTGTCCAGGGGCTGGGGGCATTACGTCTGGGGGTATTTCACGGTAAGGCACCTGGGCATTAATCCTCTTTAAACCAGCCGACGCCATCACGAGGGCGTCGTATTGGCCCTGAAGCATCTTCCTAAGCCTAGTATCCACATTCCCTCTAACTGGGGCAACCCTGAGGTTAGGCCTTACATACAGTATGAACCCCCTCCTCCTAAGGCTTGAAGTACCTACTAGCGACCCCTCGGGAATGTTATCGAGGGAATACCCCTTAACGCTCACTAATGCATCCAACGGATCCTCCCTTGGGGGCGTCATAGCAAGCATTAACTCCGGGTTGACCTGGGCTGGAACATCTTTAAGGCTATGGACAGCTATGTCTGCCTCACCCTTAAGGACCGCTATATTAACCTCCTTCTCAAAAATACCCTTAACACCAATGCTGTAGAGGGGCTTCTCGGTAACAACATCCCCAGTCGTCTTAACTATTACTAATTGAAATTCCAAATCTGGGTTAAATTCCTTTAACCTGTCGATAACTATCCTGGCCTGTATTAGAGATAGCTGAGACCCCCTTGTAGCCACCCTAATCAACATTGGATTAACTAGGGTGGTGTAGTTAATTACGTTTTCCCAACCTAAAGGGTGAGGGCCATGGATAACTGCCCCTTAGCCGTAGCCTCCCTCCTCAATTCACCGCCCTCGGCCTGTGAAGCCACCTTAGCTAAGGCCTCCCACTCTGTTAATGCGACGTTAAGCCAATTGTAGCGCCTAACGAATGATAAACCCTCCTTACCTAACTTAACCCTGTACTCGTCGTCCAGCAGTATCTTAGCCGCCGCAAGGGCCATTGAGTACAGGTCCCCCACAGGGACCTTTAAGACAGCCTCAGTCTTGAAGTTCATCCTCACGGCAGGTATGTTATAGGCCACTACTGGGGTGCAGTGGGCTAGTGATTCAAGTATCACTAGGCCCACTGAATCAAGCCTGGTTGGATACACCATCACCTTGGCCCTGGAGGCCAATTCCATCAACTCGCCCCTGCCTAAGTCAGGCATTACGCTGACTAGGTCATTTAGCCTAAGTTTATTTATAAGGGCTTTAAGCGCATTCAAGTACCTCCTGTCATCAACAGCGCCGGCTATTACCGTCTTAGGCCTTAGGCCCAGCATGGATTTGAGTATCTTAACCACCCTGACGACGTCGTAGATCCCCTTCTCAGGCCTTAAACGGCCCATGAATAAGACATCTACATCCCTGTCATCACACCTCCCATACATTGAGTCAACCCCGACGCCTGGGTCGAGGACCTTTACATCAGCCCTTAGGCCAATTTTACCCATCTCATACGGTATTGACCTGGAGACCGCGAGTAGCTTCGCATCATGGAGTACTGCCTTGGCTATGAGGTATTCGAAGAATTTATTCCCCATGAAGCCCATGCCGTTGACCTTAACATTAGTTGAGATTAGGGCTAGGGGGTTTCTGGGGTATTCAACAGGTATTGAACCTATGACTGGGGTTAATTGAAGTAAAGCCGTCCACGTGGCGCCAATACCCCTCACAAGCATCATCATGCCCACATGCTCATGCGGTATGTAGACGATGTCGAAGTTCCTGAACATATCTTTAACCCTGCCAAATATGTCGTAGAAGTATTTGGGGTATGCGTAGAATTTGGCAATATCCATTGAGGGAAGTAGTATTGTGTTATTTTCAACGAAGTCCAGGAAGCTACCATTGAGGTACTTGTGGAGCGTATTTACGAGGACTTTATAGTAGTTTTTGGGTATTAGGAATGTTGGCTTTCTAGGGTAGTTTGAGGTGGCGTAGAGTATCCTTAAATGGCCGCCCGTTAGCGTAGACAATATTGTAAATACCCCTACCTCCACTAACGCAACTACTCATTAAAGCCCTTTAAAACATTATCTAGGTTTACATAATCTTCAGGAAGGCGAAATACACTAGGGCGTTGGCGAATGTTGTCGGTAGGCCATATTTAACGAACTCCAGGTAGCTGAAACCTGGACCACCCCTACGTTCACTGGCCTGTGAAATTATTATGTTGCTCGCAGCCCCTATTATAGTTAAATTCCCAGCAATGGTGCTGGACGCCGCTAAGGCTAGCCAATCCTTAACGTCACCTGGCCCCACGCCTAGGCTCCTCATGAGCGGTATGTATATTGCAACCATCGGTACGTTGCTTATGACTTGGCTTACCAATAGGCCTGAGGCGAAGATCCCAACTAGGCTTGTGGGGGAGGGTAGATACCTAGCCAATATGGGTAATATACCTGAATACACGGTGCCTGCACTGACTATGAACAGGCCTGCGAAGAATACTAAGGTTTGCCAATCAACATTGAACAGTACCTCATCCCTACGCGGCGTTACAGCATATATGGCTGCCGCAAATAGGAGGGCCACCATCGGCGTGTTTAGGTTTATGCCGAGGATATCGGATAGGATAAGCACGATCACCATTAATGCTAATGAAGCCAGCGCAAACTTTGCCAGGAAGGGATCCTTCAACCTTGGTTCAGCTGCGGAAACCTCAATGTCGTCGCCTGCGACATTCCTGAATAGGGCGAGTAATATTAGATACGTTATAGCTATGTTTACGGCCGTCGGCACCATTAGGTATATTATGAATGTTATAAAGGGCCTGGGTAAACCCGACTCTAGGGCTATTAGCAGGTTTTGCGGATTACCGATCGGTATTGCCACAGACCCTATCGTAACCCCGAAGGCTAACGCATATAGGAGGGGCTTAACGTCAACACCCCTAGCCCTCCTACCACTTTCAATAAGAATTGGGGTGAAGGCTGCTGATAGGCCGTCGTTTGAAATAAACATGCTCATCACGGCCGAATACACAAGGACCCTGCCAATCAGCTTACTCATCTTCCTAGACGATGAAACCAACCTATGGGCTACGTAGGTTAAGAAGCCGCTGACCTCGAGCGCCGACGATATTGTAAATAGTGAGAATAGGAATACTAAGACCTGTAGGTCTATTGATGCATACGCCTCACTGGGGCTAACAACACCCAGCATAACCATTAGGACAGCCCCAATAAGCATAACTAGCCATATGGGCACATTAATCCTCCTAACCAGCCCCCTGGCGAATATTAGGCCATAGGTGAGCGCAAGTATTGCAGATGCAGCAATCAGCCTATATTCCATCAATACCGGCAGGGCATAGCTATATATAAGCATTTCCCATAGCAATAGTATTGATTGTAGTACCGCAATTTATTATATATCCTCAATATAAACTATTTATATAAATTTTAGCGTGATCCCTTAAGATAACTAAAGATATTTGCCGCTATTTGTAAACCTATGATTCAGCCCCTTTTACATACTTCGCTATTTAGACTTTAATCCGGCCACTAGCCAGTTATAATGTATCTAAGTGTATTGCCCTAATGTACCCTATTCACGTGGAGTTAAGGATTTAAAGATTGCTGAATATGAGGCTTGCAGATATGTCTAATGGTAATGTTGGCTTTGAGGCATTGACGCCAGCTGAGTGGTTTAGAAGAAATAGGGAGGTTGCAGGCTTCACAAACCCCACCAGGGCTGTCTACCAGACTATTAGGGAGCTTGTTGAAAATGCGCTGGATGCAACAGAGCCCCATGGCATACTCCCCGACATTAAAATAGTGGTTAAGATGCTTGACGAGAATAAGGGCCTCTTATCAATATATGTTGAGGATAATGGGATAGGAATCCCTGAGGATGAGGTACCTAAGGTTTTTGGGCAGGTATTCTACAGCTCTAAGTATAGGATTAAGCAGCATAGGGGTATTTTCGGGCTTGGAGCCAAGATGGTTGTCCTATACGCCCAATCAACGTCAGGGCAGCCTATCAGGGTTATAAGCGCCTCCATTGGTTCAAGCTACATTTACTCATACGACATAAGTATAGATACGCTGAGGAATAGGCCCCAGATACATAGCCACGTTAGGTTTGAGAATAAGTATGGTTGGCATGGGACCGGGGTTAAGGTTACTATCGAGGGTAATTGGCAGAACGCAAAATCTAAGGTTGAGGAGTATGTTAAGAGGACGGCCATGGTAGCCCCCTACGCAAACATAGTTTTAATAGAGCCCAACGGCACAATGCTCAGGTTCAGCAGGGTAACAACCGAGATGCCTAAACCACCGGCTGAGGGTTTACCACATCCAAGTGGTATTGACTTAGAAACCCTCAAGCAGATGATACTTAGGAGCGATGATTCAACAATATTAACGTTCCTGGTGGAGAACTTTGATGGTGTTGGTGAGGAGACGGCCCATGAATTCCTGAAATTCGCAGGCATCAGGCCTGATAAACATGTTAAGAGGATGAAGGATCGCGAATTGAAGGAACTTGTCGAGAAGATGAGGGCATTCGATAAGTGGCGTAGGCCCAGTGCCGATTGGCTATCGCCGATTGGTGAGGAACTTCTAGTGAAGGGTATTATGCAGGTATTGAAGCCTGAGGCAGCCTTCGCAGTCACCAGGAAGCCCAGCGCATACATGGGTAACCCATTCATAGTTGAGGCAGCCGTGGCGTGGGGTGGTGGGATACAGCCCAACGATAAGCCCATATTATTCAGGTTCGCCAACAAGGTACCACTACTCTACGATGAGGGTAGCGACGTAATTAAATATGTGCTCGACGAAATAGATTGGAGCCAATATAAGGTTAAGTTCCCTGCACCAATAGCAGTACTGGTCCACGTATGTTCAACAAAGATACCATACGCCTCAGCCGGCAAGGAGGCTATAGCAGACATCCCTGAGGTTGAAAGGGAGGTTAAGCTTGCAGTACAGGCTGCGTTAAGGAAGTTGAGGGCCTACTTGACGAGGAAGGAGAAGGAGGCTGAACTCCTGACTAAATACGCCACACTTAAGCTGTATTCATCTGAGGTTGTTTCAGCACTATCATACATAACTAAGGTTAGTGAAGAGGATTTGAGGAACAGGCTTGAGGAGTTGATTGAGCATAAGATTGGCTTAGATAATTTACAGCAGGAGGCTAAGCCTTAATAGCAGGTTAATGAACTTGAAATAATGCTAACTGTAATATACAGCGACGACTACCTAATGCACAGAACCCCTGAAGGCCACCCAGAGGCGCCTAGTAGGGTTGAATACGCCATCAGGGGCGTCTCCGGCCTCGCTAAGATTGTTAAACCTAAAAGGGGGCAGTATTGGGTTGACGTTGCCTCAAGCGTCCATGATGTGGACTACTTAAGGTATGTTGAGTCCCTATGCCTAACGGGAGGCTACATAGATGCGGACACATACGTGTCTGAGGACTCATGTAAGGCCCTTCAGGCATCAATGGATTCATTAATGACGGCAATAGACCTCTTAACAGGGGGTGAGAGGTACATATACATACCTTTAAGGCCCCCAGGCCACCATGTGGGGTATAGGGGTAGAGCCCTACTGGCGCCGACGCAGGGATTCTGCATAGTTAACAACGCTGCAGTATTGGCCATGGGCCTCCTTAAGAGGGGTGCTTCAAGGATTGCTATACTTGATGTTGATGCGCATCATGGTAATGGGACCCAGGAAATATTCTACGACACATCCAAGGTATTTTACATAAGCACGCATCAAGATCCAAGGACCATATATCCAGGCACAGGTTACGTCAATGAAACAGGGGCTGGCGATGGGGCAGGCTTCAACATGAACGTACCGCTACCCCCATTGACAGGCGACGACGTCTATTTGAAGGTCCTTAAACCCATAAGGAAGGTGCTGCTAACCTACAGGCCAAGCTACATAGTGGTTTCACTGGGGTTCGATGCCCATAGGTACGACCCATTAACCAACATGAACCTCTCGCTAAACAGCTACCTTGAGGTATTCAAGTTGGTTAAAGAGACCGTTGATAGTGGGTATGCGCAGGGTGCAGTATACCTGCTGGAGGGTGGGTACGTTGGTGAAGTGATTGAAAATGGGTCAAGGCTCCTAGCCCAGGTAACGGCAGGGTCTATTCCCAGCAACGTGGAGGAACACACTACATCTGATGAGGAGGTGTTGAGGCTATTCAGCAGGGTTGTTGAGGAGGAGTTAAGGTACCATCCAGACTATTGGAGCGATGTTAGGTGAAGCGTCCTCAACGATAGCTTTAAACGTCTAAAAGTGGCTTAAAGTCCATGGATTTAACCAGGATTATTGAGGAGCTCCTTAAAGACCTTGAACAGATTAAGTCAAAATGCCAATGCCCTGAGGCTGACGACGCCTTAGCTAAGGTTAGGGCCTTAGCCATCGGGGTTGGGGTATTGGCAGACTACATAACGTATACATATTCTGAGGCTAGGAGGATACTGAACCAGTATTATTCAACTCCAGGCGACGAGTATGATAACCTAGTGGACTCATTGATGAAATCAGACGTGGAGTACTTTGATGAATTAGCCAGGAGGGTTAACATGCCTCAAGACAGGCTGGTTGAAATCCTCGAGATCCTAAGGAAAATGGGCGTCATAGACTATGAGTTGAAGTATGATGGGGGATTGAAGATTGCCTTAAGGAGGTTAAGGTGATGCGCTATAAATTTTAATTAGGCCAGAATCCAACACCCCTATGAGCGAGAGGTGGGTTGTGAACAATGTTAAGGGGTTCTTGGAGAGGATTAGTGAGTGTTCGCTTAAAGTTGGGGCCAATGGCAAGCCCCTAGGATTCATAGTATTCTTCTACGACCTACACTGCCCTGGATGCGCACTATTAGACATAGACCTCATGGACTATTTCATAAACCTCAACAGGAGGGGCTACATAGACCTATACTTCGCCGATTACCCGGTACATAGGGTTGAGCTGCTACATGCCAAGGCTAGGGTGTTGTTTAAGAGGAGTATTGATGAGTATTTCAAAGCCCTTTCAACAATATACGAGGGCTTGGTTAAGGGCTCGCTAGCCAAGGACATACCGGGCGTCGCCGATAGTGAAGCTGAGGGTGAGGTTGAGAAGGTTAGGAAATGTAAAGAATTAGCCAGGTCAATAAACGTAGTTGGCACACCGACAATACTCCTAGGCAGGTATGATAGGGAGGTTGGGGTTGCGGTCTTTGGCTATGATTCGCCAGACAATGTTATGAAGCTTATTGAGGAGGTTATTTTTGAAGTGTCCTAAAAGGGACTTTAAGAGTATCTTTAAAAAGCCTCAGCTGGATAGTAAGCTATGCCTAAGACAAAATCTGAGGAGAAGATGATACTAATATCAGTTCACATACCCAAGCAAATGTTAGAGGAATTAGATGAATTAGTTAAAGGGGGTTTATTTCCAAGTAGAAGTGAGGCAATTAGGGTTGCGATAAGGGATCTACTTCTTAGGGAAAGGGCTAGGGGTAAGGTTGAGACTGGTACTGAAATGCTTATGAGCGGTAGGTCATGAATAATCAATTACATTTTAATTATCAAATAGTTTAAACCCAGGTAACCTAAGAGCATGGGTATTAGGAATATGTCGGATAGCTCACCTACTAAAGCCTCATATAGCCACAGGGTACCTAGGCTAAATAGCAGTGCTGATAAAAAGTATTTGAGGTGGGGCAGCCTAATTCTGGCCACCTGATTCCTAATAGCTATGGTTAATGCGGCAACCAGTAGGGCAGCCGCCACAGTACCTACGAGGGCTGAGAAGTAGCTCTTCGGTATGAGCGCTATTAAGACGAGGGCAGCCTCAAAGGCCTCAACGGCAGAGACTGTGAATGCCACCGCTAAATCCCCAACCTCCTCCCCACTAGACCCCCTCCTAACATTTTTAAATGACCTCCTGGCACTTCTAAGAAGCCTATAGCCGAAGTAGAATAGGATTATTGCAGACGCCAAAAGTACATAGTTGAGGGGCAAATACACTATATACCTACCCACCGTAAATGTCGGCACCATGACCAGTAGTATTCCTGCTATTGAATAGAGGATAGGCCTATATCCCTTATACATGCTTTGTATAACAGCAGTCACCGCACCTGCCTCAGAGAGCTCAAGCATACTTACCCCGAAGGCAGCTATGAAAATGCCATAATCCATGCAAGGGTCCTCAACGCGCAATTTTAAATATTTCCCATAGGTCATCTATATATCCAATATATTAGTAACTACAATATATGTTGATTTAACTGAACAGACCAGAAAGCTATATAAACCCATGCCCGCATGGTCGCTCGAGGTGAGTCAAATGAGTATAAGGGGCATAATAAGTAACATAAGTATCAGGTTAAGGAACATAGGGGCAGTGAACGCTAAAGCATATGCCAACGTAGACGCGGCAGCCTATGAGCAGTACGAGGGTTTAAGGGCTAATAACGTTGATAGAGTCTTAATAATACCAGGCTTCATGGCACCTATAGTGCTGATATATGATAATAAGACAAAGTCTTATAGGCTAGCGTAAGAAGGTATATTACTTTTTAGCTAGGTAAATATTTTATTAGGTTTTTATAAAATCATAAATTAACATCTATTATCCTCGTCTTAAAATAGTATCCAAATGATATATTTATTGATGAATCCTGCTTAGAGGGTATTGCCACCAATGTTACCTCATTAACGTCCCTTAAATATGGTTCAGGTAGGTAGTATTTTTCCTGGGGCCCACTTGGGTAGTATCTTCCAATTAACATGCCGTTCAAATATATTAATGTTAAGGCGTCTCCACGTATGTTTAGGTATATTGGCGAATTGACGTCGGTAGGCTTTTTCACAGTGAACTCAATCCTGTAGGTCCTTGGTTCACTTAGTTTAATGCCCTGTAGTTGGGTAATTTCCGTAGCGCTTCCTGGCTCTAATATGGCTAGGTCTGCTTCATCAATGGCCCTACCCCATACGTCGATCTGCACATTGCCAGGCTTTTCAGGGATGCTTCTAATGCCGTATCTGAGCACTGCAATGACTAATTCAACGTCACCCTTCCTGAACCCTGCATATACTGTTGTTTCAAATGGCCCATCCCCATGCCCCCTGTAAACCTCTTCACCGTTAATGAAAACGGCCATTACTGTCCAATCCTCAGCCTTAGTAACCCTAACGACTAGGTATCCCCCTTCGCCGACATTAACCCTAGCCCTGTAGTATACTACTGCGTTTGACGGTTTACCGAGGTCATTAACGCTCTTAACCCACTTGACTTGGGGTAGGTATTCGCGAATCTCCCTATTAGCAACCATCGTGTGGCTGTAGTTTGAAGCAATCCCAGGCTTAACCCTATTTGATAGGTCCAGGATCCCGTACTCCCAGGAATCTACGGTAATAGTCTTGGTGAGGTTCAGCAGTAGTGGCGACTGTAGCCCTGTGAAGAATGGCAATTGCCCATCGTTGGGGTGGCCTGTGGATTCTGCAATAACCTTCAACTCACCTGGCTCAACATTAGCCTTAACATATATGAAGCCACTTGACTTAACCACACCATTATTAACGACGACGGCGTAGTCATGCACCACGAAGCCTACTAAGCCACCTTCATCAACCCTGAAGCCGTATTCATATATGCCGTGTTTAAAGATTCCCAACTCCTCAAGGGGCCTAATGCCCCTTACATGGGTTACATGCCTAATATTGGCATTTCCCTGTAGGGCCCTTAATACGCTAATCTGTGGTTCATCAACATTTACTGGAATCTCAACCCTAGTCATGTCTAGTTCAGGGATGTATTTGCCTGAACTTGACTTAAATGGAACATAGGCTATGTTTAACCCATCCTTAGCCTCAATGGTCACTTTACCGAAGTCCCCATCCCTAACCAGGTATATGTTGGACACCACGTAGTATTTATCTAGGCTCCATGTCCTTGACGCATACTGCTCACTCAAAATCAGCAGCCTAAACGTGCCCCTACCCTCTATTAGGCATCCAGCCAATTCACCAGGTACTTTACCCCTCAGCACTAAGTCGCCACCCTCAACGCTTGAAGACACCCCTATGCATGATTTTGCCGATGCGTTAGATATCCTCACTGTAAACTCTTCACCAACGTCGCCGTATAGTAGTACGTCGCCGTTAAATATGCCTAATAGGCTTAGGTTAGCCTCCTTGATTAAAGCCCCCTTAACCTGTAGGTTTACTGGAATTACCTTAACACCCCTCGCCTTAACTTTAACATCCCCATCAACCCACTCTGAATCAGTGTTGTTTATGTAGAATTTCAGCCTTAGATCGCCCTTACGCCTAACTACAAGTAGCCTGCCGTTACTGTAGCTTTCACTCTCAGCCACTGACCCATCAATCAACTCCGCTAGGGGTGTCAGTAGCTTAACGTTGTAGTACCTTTCACTCAACTCACCCCACTCCCTAATCGAGGCCTCGTAATCGTAGGTGGTCGTTATCCACCTACCAGTCCAGTAGCCGAAGTTTGTGCCGCCGTGGAACATGTAGAAGCTGACGACGTCTGAACCATAGGCGAGCGCTGTTGCTAGGAGCATCCTAGTCCACTGCGGCGGGAAACTACCCCTAGACGTGGGTAGGGGCCTGTATATTACAGAGAACCACCCGCCCTCATACTCAAGTATCTTCGGTGGGGGTCCCTGAGTCTCTAGGAGGTCCCTAATACTGTTGACGACGCTGTCGAGGTCCCATGGGCTTGGGTATAGGTCTAAGGCATCTATATACATGGTGTTTCTAGCGTACCTATTAACGTTTGTGTATAATGGAACTTTAACGCCAAGGCCCCTGGCTAAGTCAGCCAACTTAATGTGGTATGGTACATCACCCCAAAAGTACTCGTTCTCAAGCTGGACAATTGCAACACCCCCATTGGGCTCCTGGTGCTTGACTATGTAGGGTAATATGGCCATGAGCCACCTTTCAGCATAAGGCCAGTATGACTGGTCAAGGGACCTTGGGATAAGCCCCCTGCTTATAAGCCAGTCAGGGTGCCCACCATTATCCCACTCTGAACATATGTATGGGCCAACCCTAGCTATTATGCGTAGGCCGAGCCTCTCGGCCTCCGTCAAATATGCGTCAACATCCTTCTCCCCAGAGAAGTTGAAGACGCCAGGCTCCTCCTCATGGTAATTCCAGGCGAAGTATGTGTTTACGCAGTTTAAGCCAGCCCTCTTAACCTTAAGTAGCCTATCCCCCCAGAG
>CAYFHR010000032.1:0-3259 GCA_964343155.1 uncultured Thermoproteaceae archaeon
TATTCATTGGATATATGTTAAACCCTCTTCCCATACATCGGCCCTAAAGCCAACACCTCCATGCGCCTTAAAGGCCTTTATAACGGAGTCCTCTACACCCGGTGCCAACGCCACAACTGCACCGCCTCCACCTGCCCCACTTATCTTAGCCCCCAATGCCCCAGCCTCCCTGGCGCTGTATATCAGCTCCATGAGCCTCCTGTTAGATACCCCCAGGGCCTCTAGGAGGCCTTGGTTAACATTCATTAGCTCGCCCACTAACTCGAGGTCTTGCCTAGCTAGGGCGTCTAAGGCTTCGTTGACCAATAGCTCTATGGTGTCCATTATCCTCGAGATAACGCCAGGGTGCCTGCCGTAAAGCTTCCTCACCCTGGCAACCAGGTCGCCTGTGGTGCTCTCCCTCTCAACAACACCAACCACTATGGGTAGTTTAGCCGCTATCCTCCTCACCTCGACGCCGGGCTTAATGTAAAGTAACCCACCCATAGTGGAGGTTGTGGTGTCCATTGGGCTGGCAGCCCCCTGGACCTCAACCTCGACCTGGTGGGCTAATTTGGCGACCTCCTCCTTTCTAAGTTCAAAGCCAAGCTCCCTGGAGTAGGCCGCCACTGTCGAGACTGCCACGGCGGCTGAGGTGGCTAACCCAGCCCCCACTGGGAGTTCGCTGGTTATCGTTAACCTAACGCCATCCCTAACCCCCAGGAACCTCCTAGTGACCTCAACAGCCCTATACGCATATGACGCTAGCTTAGCTGCGTAGGCGTTGTCGAGTATCTTAGCCTCAGCCACCGAACCATCAATGATCCTTAGGTAAATGCCCCTAACCCCCAGGTCCCTTGAAATTATCTCGACATCGCCCCCACTTATTTTAACAGCCTCCACGGTGATGAACCTGTCTATGGCCATGGCTATGGCGGGCTTACCGTAGACGACGGCGTGTTCGCCGAATAGCTTAACTACCCCTGGCGCCTTCACCCTCACCATAGTTTAAACACCCCACACTCCCCTCTTTAACAAGCTTCACTAAAACCTCATTAACCTTACTTAACTCGCCCATGATCATGTTTAACGACTCCTCAACACCCCTATCAATGCTGCTGCCCAGCAGCGGCATTAGGTACTGCCTAACGTCTTCAGGTAGGAATGCGTATATTGCCGCGAATTCCCTGGACCTCAACGTCGCTAAGACCTCAAGTATACTCCTGAGCACGCCCCTAATCTTAGACTCCGCAGCCACGTACGTTAAGTAGGCTTTATTGGCCTCGTCAACGCTTATCATTAGGCATTCCGAATGCCTCTCGGCGAATTTTAAAAGAACCTCAATGTCCCTGGCCGCCGACTTACCAACCGCCTTAACGAAACTCCTCCTAGACAACCTCTCCCTAACCCTCGAAATGGCCCCCTCTAAATCCTCCACAGGAACCTCTGCAGGGCCTCTATTATTGGCTTAACTCCTACTCACCCTCCTCAGCCTCCTCCATGGCTATGCTGAGGGCTTCAACATATATGAAGCTTAGGATTATCCAGGCCAAGAATATTTCAACGTAAACGGGGTTCAGTGAAACCACCGTTGAGGCCACTGAATAAACCACCATTAATGTGGCTGCCGAGGCTAGGGATATTAATCCAAGCTTCATGCGCCTAACATACCTCCTCATGACGGCCATCCTCATGAGGGATACGTTAGAGACCAGGTGTACTATCAGGCCAGCCATCGTTGACAGTGAGCCGAGTACTATAAATGCCATGAATGGGCTTTTAGTAAGCGTGACCGCTAGGATACTGACTATTATTATGCCTATCGACGACGCTAAGGCAGCCATTGTGGGGTTATTCGTATTAACGTTAATTCTTGAAAATATCCTTGGGGCATAGCCGTCGAGGGCCATAGCGTATATGACCCTTGAGGAGGCTAGGCTATATGCCAAGACTCCCAAGACGCCGTCGTTAATGAGGGCTATTAAAATGGGTATATCTACGAGGATTCCGAAGTATTTGTGGAGTATGTAAAGCATCGGTGATGTTAAGGCCTCACTATTCTGGAGGTAGCTTCCAAGGAACTTTAAGAGCCCACCAACACCACCCATTAACCTAACCCCAGCAGCCTCGAAGGCGAATATGTCAAAGGCCGCTAATAGGCCTCCTGCAAGGATAACGGATACTATGGCCTTGGGGACAACCCTCCTAGCCCCCTTAGCCTCGCCTGATAGGGGCGTTATGGTGCCGTAGCCCGTTGGTATGGCCGCCGCCAGTAGGACCGCATAGCCAAATGCGGTAGGCGATATGCCTGACGTTGAAAAGCCTAGGTTTAGCCTAAGGCCCGATAGGTAAAGTAGCGCCAGCCCAATGGCGATAAGGACGGCTATTTCAAGGGACCCTGCAAACACTGCGTATCTAGCCGATGGTTTAATCCCCAGGACCGCCAGGACGAACATTATTACTAATATTGCTGCGAGCATTATGTGGAAGTTGACCCTGAAGAAGTACCAGGCCAAGCCGGCTGCGCCTATGGCGTAGGCGCTTCCATACAGTATCGAGTAGAACAAATATATTAGGCCAGTCTCGATGCCAACCCTATGGCTTATGAAGTATTGCGCATAGGTGTAGTATCCGCCAACCCTCGTAATCCTCCTGGATAACTGGTAGACGACAAGGCCATTTATCAAAACCATGAGGGTCCCAACTAGGGCTGCTATAGGGGCTAGGAGCTGGGCATATATTATTGTGGCTGTCCCATAGGTTAATATACTTAGGAAGGGCGACTGACCACCCAGTGACGCGAAGAAAAGCTCCTTAAAGCCCAAAACCCTCCTAAGGCCAATGGCCTTAGTCCCATTACCCTTCCTAACACCCTGTGTACCATTGGGCATAACTCATTTAACCACCGTAGGCATGTGGAGTTTTAAACATTTCTTATGTAAAATAACCTAAACGCCTCCCGGCCGCCTAATGACGAGCACTGCTACGGCTACGAGGCCTAAGGCCATTAATGCCAAACCTATGGCCAACTCGACCACATTAACGCTATATGTGTATGTTGAGAGGCTTTGAATAGGCGCCGTCGTGTTCACCTGCACAGCAGGCGTCGTGGTTGTGGTTGCCTGTTGGACATATTGGAGCTTAGACTGGTTAATGGACTCCACCGATATGTGGCATGCGTTAAGCTCGTAGAGTAGCTGCCTTAGGAAGAATGAGTATGCAACGGATTCTTCATACATTGCGAGCGACTGCATAAGGTATGTTGACGCCCCAGTTGGGT
>CAYFHR010000032.1:3359-11308 GCA_964343155.1 uncultured Thermoproteaceae archaeon
GATTCTTCATACATTGCGAGCGACTGCATAAGGTATGTTGACGCCCCAGTTGGGTTCAGCGCCGCTGATGAGTTATATAGGCCTAGCCAATAATCACCGTACTGTATGTAGAAGCTTGAAAGTAGGGGCAGTACGTTACATTGGGCTAATTGGCCCATGTTGAGCGTAGCCACTGAGGCTATGGTGTTTAGTAGGCTTATGTACGACGCCCCCTGTATCGCAGGCATGAATATCCAGTGCATTAGGGCGCTCGCCTCAGCTATGGTGTCTAGGCTTACTGCAAGGGCCTCAAGATACATGCCCTCTTGGTAATACTCCTCAGCAGCCGTGGACATATTCATAAGGGGCTCAATGTCACTGTAGTACAGCGTTAATGTGCCCTCAGCATTAGCTAGAGAATAAAGGTATGTTACTGAGGACTTCGCAAACGACACATACAGCCCAGTTAACAGCGCCAGGTAGTGGCTAGGTATCTCAACCCCACCACTTATCGAGCTAAGTACGTCAAACCAGTATTTGAGTGTTATAAGCCTCACGTAGAGCTGCGCCAGGTCTGAGGGGACGTTTGATGGGTTACTGGACATGTCGTTGAGCGTGGTGTTTAACATGGATTGGGCATAATATATCCTATCATATATCCCCACCAATACGTCTAGGTTAGCCGTAGTTGGCTTAACCTTAGATAAGTTGGCTAAGTAGCCGTTTAACATGGATTCGCTTTCATCAAGGATACTGCTGTAGGGTGGGTGCGTGGAGTTTGATAATAGGCTCGTGTAGTAGCCTATGAGGGCTTGGTAAAGTAGGCTGGCTGCAGTGTAGTAGTTGCCTTCGTTGGCCTGAGCCACGGCACTATTGTATAGGCTTGGGTTACCTAGGCGCGCTAAATTGCCGTAATTCACGTAAAGCGTCTCGTAAAGGTACTTCCCTACCAGCGTCAGGTTGCTGTTAACCCAGCTTGGTATTGTGGCCGAGTACGTTATGTTAACGCCCGTTAGGTAGTATATGGCCTGGTATATTGTTGCAACTGGTATTACTTTAATTCCAAGCTTATCCCCTAGGGCTGTTACGTTAACCAATGCGCCGCTTGAAGACTGGTAGATCTGCTGCCCATACGGTATTAAGACCTCCCTGAAGCCAAGCTGCGCAGCTGCCTCAACCTTGTCAGGTATGCCTCCCACAGGCCCTATTGTGCCGTCAGGCATGATCATGCCCGTCATTGTCACGTTACTGAATAGGCTACTGTTCGTAAGCAGTGCATACATTGCCGCCGTTATGTAGCCGCTGGCTGAGGGGCCTCCAATCTCAAGTATGTTTGACGCATTGACGTTTATTAGAAACGTATACTTGGATAAGGGTAAGTTAGCCAGCGTTGAGGCTATTAGGGCGGCCATCTGGCTTGATGTTATGAAGGTTCCACTTTCGCTAGTCGGTAGTGGCGTCGATGAAACATAAACATTACCCCCCATGTAGCCTGGGAGGCCTTTAACAACGGTTACGGTTATGTTTATCACAGAGCCCTGTCCAGAGCCTGAAACCGCCAAGGCATGGACCGTTACGTTACCTAGATAGACGGTGTAGGTGGACCAGGCAGCAGCCATTAAGGCTATGGCTACTGATGCGGCTAAGGCCATTATCGCCAATACCCTTAGGTAACCCCCCTTAAAATTCATGGACATCACCCCCAACTTAAGTCTATAAACTTTTCTCACACGGAGTGAGGCCTAGATCCCTGGCCGGCTTCAATGATCTTCCTGTTTATATTCCTTAAAGCCATGTTTAGGTAGGGTTCCCTTTCAACAACATCGCCTCCTGGTTCAAGTTCATAGAATATTTGGGTTTCGAAAATCTTAACGTCTACGCATCCGGCGCCGCATATTACGCTTATCAACTCATGTATGCCTGGGGGCCTCCCCTTCTCATCGATGAATTTCAACGCAATGTCCACAGTCTTTTGAGGTAGGTATGCTTCGGTTGAGCCATTTGGCCTCGTGACCAGGATCCCGTGATATCCAGGTATCATTACGCTGGGTAGTGAATCTATGTCGATTCGCCTTGGGACGCTGTTGAAGGTCAATTCTATGACTACCCTCCTAAATTCAGACGGGCTTAATGGACTGTATTTAGGGGAGTTGAAGGCGGCGTTCACTGTTATGAAGGCTACGTCGTCAACCACATTGCTCCTGGGGTATGGCGACCCCACATCACCCCTAAGCTCCCTATACTTAACCCCACCCACGGACTTAATCTTCTCCAGTGAGGCCCACACACCCAGTTTAACATCCCTAAGCCTCTCAGGGACCTCAGGCCTCTCAATATTGAAGCCAAGCCTAACCCCTATCGAGTACCTAGCAAACTTAACCAATGCCGAACCCTCATTAAGGGTCAGCGGCTTGAAAGCTAATCACAGTGGGCTCTGATTCATCCATTTATAAGGATACCTACCCACCCCAGGGGTATTCTAGGTGAATTACGGCTAAGGGCCTTCCTTTATGGCAGTGGGGTTAGTTTAATGGGTTGAAAACTTATATCACCCAGCAGGCCTGGAGCCTGTTGATGATGCGGTCGGTTGCTGAAATTGATGAGAATCGCATGGGCTGAACCTATACCCATCTAAAGGGCCTTAACCGCCAGCTTCTCGAATTCCCCTAAATCAATGTCAATGTACTTTACTATTCGCCTGGGCCTACATTTAGACGAGAGGTAGCTCAACGTACTCAGTATTGAGCCCTCGCTTGAAACCTCATACAACTCAACCCTCACATCTATGTTATTAGCCACGGCCTCATTGGCGCTTAATAGGTATTTTGTGTAGTTGGCTGTTGGGCATAGGTAGGCTATCTGGATTAGCCTGCCAGGCCCCTTACGGGCCTCGATAATGGCCTTATCTAATATGGACTTCATCGACTCTTCCCCAAGCCTACATACGTCAACTATCAGGTAGTCTGCCTCACATAGGCCTGTACTATTCATCATCCTCAATGTGCCTATCCCCTTTTAACTATTGCCCCACCCCTCCACAACGCCCTTTAGCAGCGCCTTGGTTGCATCGTCGACGCTTGAATATACGTCGCTGCCCATGCAGTATATTGACTGGGCTATTACCTTGTCTGCGTGGTTCAGGACTTTAACAATGTTGTCTGCCTGGCTCCACCTATCCAGCATTGATGACGCAACCCTACCACACTCCCTCAACTTAACCCTAATGCTGTCCAATGCATGGCCCTCAGGGCTCCTCGCAATAGCCCACCCTAAGGGCCCACTGTAGCCGCTGCACATTTCGCCAACCTTAGCCTCGAGGACTGCTAAAACGCCCTTAACCTTCTCAAGCCTCTCCTGGGTTCCCTGTACAAGGTATGCGTTCAGCTGCATTGATAAGGCTATTATTATTGAGGCTATTCCACCGACCTTGGGTAGGCTTAGCCTAATGCCATTGGCCATGTTTGATAATTCGTCTAAACACCCCATGAGCATTATTGGCGGTGAATCCTTCCTAAGCCTCATGGTCTTGCCGAACACAGGTATTACGCTGTACCCTGAATCCCCAGGGCACTTAACGTCACCGTCAACTTCACGGCAGTCTACGAATAGGGGCATCCTTGGCTTAGGGTCGCTGCAGGATGCACCGCCTAAACTCATCAATACCCATTACTTATTCCTGAAACCCCTTAATTAAGCTAATTCTTCAAAAAGAAGGTGTCAGAACCTCTGACCCCAATCACTAGTCATCTTCCAGCGTGCTCATCACAGGTACTTAAACCGGGTAGGCTTTAAAGCGCTACACCGAAATACCCACGATGCCTAATGGCGCCTCTGGCGACTGGGTCAGCGACTTCTTCATAAGGCACTCGGACTGGTACCTACCGATACTGGGCAGTGCACAGATGGTTAGTGAGGGTGTTCAAATAGCCCAATGGGTTGATTACCAGGTCAGGCTAATTGGGGTAGGTAAGGCACGCATACTTGATGTTGGGTCTGGGCTGGGTAGGGTCTCAATACCCCTGGGTGAAATTGGACACACTGTAGTTGGCGTAGATATTTCAAGGAGGTTTGTGGAGGAGGCTAGGAGGAGGGCCTTGGAGAGGGGGTTGGGTGATAGGGTGGTTTTCATCCTAGGCGATGCGAGGCGCTTAAAGGACTCCGTGGCCGAATACGCGCCCTTCGACGCCGCAATATTCATATTCACATCAGTCCTAGGCTACTACGACGAAGGGACTGACCTGGAGATACTTAGGCAAGCCTTCGAGGTTGTTAAGCCAGGTGGATTACTGATAATCGACGTAGTTGACAAGGAGTGGGGGGTTAAGGTTAATGGGAGGACCCTCGTAATAGACGTCGATGACGCAGTGGCCGTCCAGTTAATATCCTTTGACCCGTCGACCGCTAGGATACGTTCAAGGTGGAGGTATTACGCTAAGCAGGGCGGTATGCCCACCAGGTTAAGGTACCTTGGGGAGTCTATGGTGTATGTGAGGGCCTATAGCCTAGGTGAATTAGCCGACTTAGCCAGGAGGGCTGGCTGGGTCCTTAAGGGCGCGTACTCATGCTTCTGCAACGAACCCTACATACCCGGCTTCGGCAGGCTTGTGGCGGTCTTCAAGCGCCCCTGACTAAGCCCTGAAGGCCACCAGTTGTACCTACCTGCAAGCATCATTATGGCTGGGACGACGGCAGGCCTCATTATGAAGGCGTCCAATACTACGCTTAACGCCACGGTGAACCCTATCTCCCTAAGGATGTATAGGTTTGAAACCCCCAGGCTTGCGAACGCCGCGGCGAGGACCATAGCAGCCCCCGTGACTATGGGCCCTGTGGACTCAATAGCCCTCAATATTGCCTCCTCATCGCTCAACCCCTTCAAAACCTCCTCCCTAACCCTACTCACTATGAATATGTCGTAGTCTGTCCCAACGCTCATTAATAGTGCGTAGAGTATTATGGGTAGTAGCCAATATGTGGGTATGTGCATTATGCCGTAAAACACCAGTTCGCCAATGGCTAGGGCCCAGCTCATGCTCATCATGACGGTGGCCACGAGCCTTAATGGCACAACAACGCTCCTAAGCATTATTGAAAGTATCAATATGTTTAAGGCAACTATTAGGTATGCTATAAGCCCCCAGAATTGGTCCTCGAAGACCCTTATGAAGAAGTACTTATCGGATGCATCACCGCCAATCAATATGGAGACCCCGTAATCCCTGGAGACGTCGACGGCTATTTTACTTAAATTCACGTAAAGCATAATTAACTTGTCTGATAATGGGTTATACCGCGTCGTCAACTTAACTATCGTTAACCCCGTTGAATTATACAGCACCTGGCTACCCTCAACAACCCCTGTGGCGTTGGCTAATTTTAAGAATTCGCTAAGGGCTCCGGCATTGTAGGGCTTAATTATGATGTACTGGGTTGAATATATTGAATTGTGGAAATTCGCGCTGATTAAATTGTAGGCTACTATGGGTTTTATCGGCGGCATGAGGTCCATAGGGTTTGAGGACTGTGGGACCTTGACAATATACATTATTGAAATCGCCGTCGCAGCTATTGAGGCTAGGATTACGAGCCACGGCCTCCTCATAGACCACTTAGCCAGCTTGACGAGGGCCCCAGTCCTCAACTCCCTCGTCGATTTGCCTAGGCCTGAGGGCCATAGTATCCCATCACCCATTATCGCCATTATTGAAGGCATCACGATGGATAACGCAGCCAGTATGAATATGACTGTGAATATGTATGATAGGCCTATGACCTGTATATACTGGTAGTTTGAAATGACGAATGAGCCTAGGCCTGAGGCAACAACACTGCCTGATGTGGCTATTGTCGGTATGACCCTCTGCTTAACGACGGCTATAGCCTCATCCTTACCCAACCCCCTCCCCCTCTCCTCAATATACCTGCCTATCATGAGTAGGCTGTAGTCGACGCCTATACCGAAGACTATGGGCGATATCATGTATACAGTAAGGTAATACACCGTTAAGCCGAGCTTACCCATGAAGTATACCGCTGATAGCGATAGGCCATAGACGGAAACCAGTAGGCCCAATATTACAATGGGGGCGGCTAATGTGCCTAATACAAATAGGAGCATTGACATCACCAATACTCCACTGACCTCATCTATGATGGGTACATCAGACTCGACAATCTTCTCCAGGTCGTTTAAAACTAGGCTTACTGAAAATGGATACGCATAGCTCACATTACTTAAAGCCTCCTGAAGCCTACCCATTGACGATGCGTTTGCGAGTATTAGCGCATAGCCATTGTTATATAGCCTCCCTTCAAAATCCTTAGCCAACCCAGCTATTGTTGGTGGTGGATATTTTGAGGTAATGATTTTTAGAATTGTTCTATTTAAATTGCTTAAAACTTCACCTAACGTAGAATTGCTGCCGCAGGCCAGCTGAGGTAGGTATGGCTCAATAAATGGGGGTGTATCATTAATGTAGTAAGACGCCACTATCTTGGAGACGAGGCTTAGCGGTGGGTTTGGGCCAAGGGCTATTACGGCTGGTGCCAGGGGGCTTTCGTTTAGGTATTTTTCAAGGATGGGTGTGTAGGTTTCGTTTATTGAAGATATTGCGCTTCGCATGGCCTTGGAAACGGCGTAGTTGTACATGGTTACGTTAACGTAGCTGGCCACGTATTGGCCGAGGGTTTCGTTAAGCGTATTAACGAAGGCTAGGCTATATGGGTCATCGCCATTAACCTCACGGTAGGCGTAATATATTGCGCTACTAAGCTTAACGTAGGGGTTTAGCGAAATGTAGCTGTAGAGCGCCTTAAGGTACCTGCCTGTCCAGTTGTAGAACTGCTCCACTGCATTAGTGTAGTTGCTTAGGGTTGAGTAGTAGCCTAAGGATGCTTTAAGCAAACTACTGCACATTGAAGTCTCGTTAACATATGCGCCTATGACATATCTAGAGTAATTTAAGTAAAGTTTATCTGCCTCATCGGCTATTGCTGGATTATACTTGGCGAGGGCCTCATTATATATGGTTTCGAGGTCTATGTAGCTTACATTTATGGATGATAAAATGCCGTTAACCTGGCTCAACACGCCGTTGAGCTCGTCTGTTGAGTTAACCTTAACTATGATTAATGTTAAGTTGCTTGACGCCGCGTTTGGGGTGTAGGTATCTAGGATCTCCAATGCCCTACTTGCCTCCGTCCACTTAGGTAGAACGTCAGCATCATTATATACCAGTACCTTGAATGCGAGTAGGGCAAACCTCCCAACGAACACGACCAGCATTAGCCATGCAGCCAATACCGCAATATGCCTCTTATCCATCCACCCCTACAGCACATAGCCATTAATTAACCTAACCCATTAGCCTTAGAAGGGCGTTTAGGCTGATGCATGTTAAGTACAATGAATGGGGCGTTGCCCTACCTAACCTGCCGCCAACGCCTCTTAACATACCTCCTAGCCGATATGATTGAGGGGAAGGGAGGGTGGCTTAGTCTAGGTCCTCCTCAACAACTTTAAACCCCATTAACTTGGCCATGTTCTTGAAGTCGTCCCTGTGGTTGCCGAGTATAGGCACCCTGTGCCAGGGCCCACCCCACTTCCTTGCGAGGGCCTTAACATTGGCCTTCGCTATAACCTTAGTTCCACAGGCCGGTAGCGAGAGTTCGTTGCCGACAACCCTGCCCACATGTATGTACATAACCTTGTTGACTGCATCTAGGCCAACTGCAGTTAACTCTGAGCCAACCGGATACTCAACATTGACTGCCGCGTATCTAGTCCCCAGGTGTGATGGTATTATCGAGTATTTCAGCCTGATGCCGGGCTTGGGGTTTATCGGTAGGTAGCAGTGGTAGTATATTACCTCGCCCGTCAACTCGTCGGTAACGGGGTCTGTTGCCGAGCCTGCGGCGTTTAGGAGGTATTTGCCTATTAGGGCTACGACTAGGGAGTTGGCGTCAGCCTC
>CAYFHR010000033.1:0-10575 GCA_964343155.1 uncultured Thermoproteaceae archaeon
AGCCCCAGGGCTTTAACTAACATTAGGTGCGAAGGATTTATTAAGGGGTGTGGCCGTTACTTGCTATGAAGTTCTGCCCGAAGTGCGGTACCGTAATGGTGATAGTTAGGAGGGGTAACTCAACATATTTTAAATGCCCTAAATGCGGCTATGAGGAGAAGGTGACTAAGAAGGATAGGAAGGCCCTAGTGTCCAGGGAGACTATAGGTGAGGATAGGCGCCTTAAAGTACCTGTAATAGACCGTGGGGAGGAGGCTGAGGCGGCTGATGAGGATTACAGGAAGCAGCTCCTAGACAACCTACAGGAGATGGAGGATGAATTCGACTAGATCAGGGTCCTCTCAGGTATAGTATAGGCGCTTAACCCGTACCTGGATCTAAGGTACTTGGCGAAGGTTGAGGCATAGCCATACACGGTATATATCCTCCTAGCCCTGGTCCCCAGGGTAAACTCCAGTAGGCCTTTGAAGTCGCTGTGGTTGCTCAACTGTATATGTAGCCTACTGTTAACAGCCCTTAACGGCGCACCCCCTGTGACAACCCCGAGAACCCACTCGCCGCTAAGCCTAACCCTGGGTGGCATGTCTAGGATCGCAACATCGCCCTCACGGCTCCTGCGCACGTTGCCTAGGAGTATCCTGTTGAGCCTAAAGACGGAGGGGTCCATGTATGTGTCGTAGCCATTCCTGCTGAATAGGGCGTAGAGCTCCTGCCCCTTACCCAGGGCGAAGCCTGATAAGGCAACCTTCACACCATCAGCCTTATCCACCATTTCGAGCAACTCCCCATAAACCTCATCCCTCGGCCTGAAGTTGAAGGAGGGGTCTCCGTAGGTGGCCTCAACGACGAGGATATCGACGTCTGGGTATGGTTTAGCACCCTCAAGTATTAGGCTGTCCTCGACGTTGAAATCCCCAGTAACCAGAAGTGACCCCTCCCTAAACTCTATAAGGTACATTAAGCTCCCCATGACGTGGCCGGCGTTTAGGGGTATTACGCTGAAGTTGTCGAACACGATTGGTACGTTAACCTTAGCCTCAGTCACATTTGCACCCAGGCTAATCCCCCTATAATCCCTCAGTACCCTCAGAGTTTCACTACTCATAACAACCCTCTTTGCCTTGGAAATATGCCTAGTGTAGTGGTCACTGTGCCCATGGGTTATTAAAACGGCGTCGTATAATGATGATGGGAAGTTCCTAGTAGGATCAACTAGTATGCGCGCACCGCAGCATGAAACCTCAATACCGCCAAACCTCTTAACTACGCTAATCACTGAGTTAGGGTACTTAAAGGAGTTAAATTAACCTTTCCACCAGTAGTAAGCAAACACCCCTTAGATGGTTATGCTCTTTCCTGAAAAATAACCATGAGGATTACGCAAAATTTCAACAGTTCACTTTCAAATTAACTAATCTGTATCCTAAACAGAGATTAGTACTGCCCATTAGTACCCCTTAAAAATATAGAAACTCTGGGATTCCATGCTGAGGCAAGAAAAGTATTTGTAAATACATGCCCTATAAATGGTGGTTAGTTATAAAAGGGTGTGTCTATAGCAAGGCCTATGGCTAATGGGATAAAGAACAAGATACTGGACTACCTAACTCAGAATAAGGGTAAGGAGTTCACCGTTGAGGAGATAGCTAAGGCTATTGGTGAGCAGAGGCTTAATGTTGTTAAGGCGCAGTTAACCAGGCTGACTAAGGAGGGTAAGGTTCAGAGGACTAGCGAGGGCAAGTATAAGGCTGCGTAGGTTAGCAGGCCCATATTTAAATAAGGTAAAATCTAGGTTTCAAACCCCGATTATTTTTACATCACTGGTTCAGTAGCCCCAGTTTAGCAGCCTTATCCTTAGGCACATATATGGCTGTCCTATGGCCCTTATCAACGAGTACAAGTTCACCCTTCCTATACAGGTCGTTTAATATCCTTGAGGCTATGGTCATTTTTAAACCGTACTTGGAGGCAACCATGTATGTTGTTACGTAGTCCATTTTAGAGGCGTCAGATATTATTTGGTTTAGCAACTCCTGGGATATGTTATAGACGTTCTTCTTCGTGGCCTCTTCAACAACCTTACCCCTCTCCCTACCCTTCTTCTCAGTAGCCTCCTTCTGCCTCTCCTCCCTCTTAACAAGCTGGGATATTGTGGGCTTCTTCTTACCGCCCATTAGGGCTAGGGGCCACTCCCCCTAATTAGCTTTACCTCATATTGATAGCTCATAAATAATGTATTTTCCATAATACCTCTTGAATTGGCCAGGCTCCGTGGATAGGACCTCCGATTCAATAGGCGTTGTTGGTGGGCCTACTGAGAAGGTGCCTAAACCTATGCCGCCGCCAACATATACCTCATCCACCTTTGAAAGCACGTAATCCACGTCAGCCCTGGTGCATGCCCAATGGCCCCTGGTTGTACAGAAGTACCCCCTAGAAGCCTTGAGCGCCTCCTCAATGTAGCCAACCGCCTCAGGGCCCTTGACAACGCGAACCCTTGAGGCCTCGGCAACCCCAGTATATAGGGTTAAGGCCTCCCTGAAGCCTAGTGATTTGGCCAGGTTTTGGCTTGGAGTATTCCATTCGGCTATCATCAGCATGGCGTACCTAGCCCCCTTCAACCTAGCCTCATTAATAGCATGTAGGGTTAACCCCCTTCCAACACCCATCCTCCTCCAACCTGGCTTAACCCTAAGCCCCTCAAGCCACACCACGCCATTACCCATGTCGACTGCGTTTAAGACCCCTAAAACCTCACCACCCCTAACAGCCACGTAGGCTGTCCCAGCCCTAACCCACTCACCTATGACCCTAGGCACATAGTCGCCCCACGGGAATGTATTCCTGGTGAACTCCACAATCTGGCCAATATCGCTGGTTGACGCCCTCCTAACCTCAAACTCCATGGTTGAAGGATTATGTATGGGTTTTAAGCATGGTGGGCCCGCCGGGATTTGAACCCGGGATCTCCCGCGATCCGGGCCAACGGCTCGTCAGGCGGGCATCCTACCGCTAGACTACGGGCCCTTCAAACCTTAAAACATATTCAACTTTTAAATTTTTCCAAAGAGCTACTCTAGGCCTTTGAGTTAAGTTTTAAACCCCGGCACGTTTAGTCATTGCGGGCCGGTAGTCTAGCCTGGAAGGATGCCCAGGGGCCCATGGCCCCGCATAGGCCTTGCACGCGGGAGATCCCGGGTTCAAATCCCGGCCGGTCCACCAGAAATAGCGTCATAAAACGTATTTTTGAATTAGAAGCCTAGGCCCAGGGGCTTACTCAGGGGGTATTTCTGCGAATACCGCCTCCAGCTCAAGGCCCTTAGCCATGTTGATGCGCCTTGAGGCGAAGTATATTGCAATGCCTATGATTACGGCCAATGCCTCCACACCATAGGCCAACGGGTTGCCTCCCCATATTGCTGGGTATGCCAGGAATTGGTAAGTTAAATAGGCCATGACGCCGAATGTAAGTAGCCCTGAGGCAGCCACAGCAGCCCTAATGCCTGAAGTCATGCCAAGCACCCTACCCCTAATGGCCGCCGCTGACGCAACAACGCCCACGAAGGCGAAGTATATTAAGGCCTCAACCACGGCGCCGTAGAGGCTCTGGAACGTTTGATAAATCGACTCAGCCAATATGATCAATATTGAGGTTACCGCCAGGTCGAAGGCGTGCGCATATATTGGCGTCCTCAGGCGTGGATGTATGTATGAGAAGAATTCTGGAAGCACCCTATCGAAGGATAGTGCAAATAGGTAGCGGACAATAACTATTGCGCCGTATGAAAGAACAGCCAAATACCATAGTACTGAGCCAATACCTATGAACCAGGATAATGGACCATACCTAGCCAGGGCCATTGCGGCAGTCCAATAGTTAACATAGCCCTGGGCCAAGGCCTCTGTGGAGAACCTGAAGCCCAAGGCGTTGTAGAGCGCATAGAAGCTTAATGTTGCTAGGGTGAATGTTACCACCGAGGCTATGGGTAGGTTAAGCCTTAAGGCGCCCCTACCCCTAATCTCGGCGGATATTGCAGGCGCAGCGTTGAGCCATGGGTATATGTATATTGCGAAGAAGGGGAGCATCATTAGTGTTGGGCCGAGGGCGAAGTATGGGCCCACGTACTTTGAAGCCAATGACCCATAGGTAACCCCCTTAGGTAGCGTCGATGATATTAGCTTAACGGCCAGAGGCCTTGGCGTCGCCAGGAGGACTGCAAGTGAGGCTATTAGCGATATTGTTGAAACTATCGTTAACGCAGTCATGAGCCTAATACCATACTTAGTGTTAGCCATGTTTACGGCAACTATGGCTGCGAAGAAGGCTATTGCAACACCTATGACACCCCACATGCTTAAATTAGCGTTAATGCCCATTACCGATAATGCCGATTCAAGCTGGCCAACGCCTGCTATCGCTATTAAGGCGTAGTAGGCAAGGCTCTCTATTATGAAGCCGAAGACAAGCCCCACGGCCAGCCACGCAAGCCTAGGGCCCGCAAACCTACTAACCCAAACGTAGTCGCCGCCCGTACGCGGTATGTAGCCTATCAGGAGCGTGTATAGGGCTAGCTGAGGTATCGATACCAGGAACGCTATTATGGATGCGTAAACCAGGTTAACGCCAGTTAAAGTAGGTAGTGAAGCAAGCGTAAAGCCAACAACCCCTAAGGCAGCCCCAATAGACATGTTGGCAACATTAATCGAGACAGCATCCATTAGATTGGCTGATTTAACAAGTCCAGAGGACTCCCTTACAAAAAGCCCACCCCTAGACGCCATAGCAACACTCTCTGAAACATATTTTTAAATGTTTCCATTAATTTAAAATAACGTTAGATTAAATAATTAAATGATTATGAAGCATGCCCATTATTCAAATATTATTTAATTATTTGATTAATTTTTTGAAAGCCTCCTACCTCAGTTCGACGTCTGAGGCTCCGTAGTATTTTAGGAATGTTTCAAGCTCCCTCTCGCCGGGTAGGTTCTCCTCATCACCCCTAACCATGACGACCATTGCGGCTGCCGCAGATGCCCTCAGGCCTGCGCTTCTTGGGCTTAGGCCCTTCAGTATCGATGCTATGAATACTCCTGCGTAGGCATCCCCCGCCCCTATGGGGTCTTTTACAGGTACCTGGAATGCCGGTATATTGTACCTATCCCCATCCCAGAAGATTACAGACCCCTTCAACCCCATCTTATACACAACCCTGCCAATCCCAAACCTCGACCTAGCCTCCCTATAGGCATCTTCAGGCGTTTCGGCGTTAAATAGCCACTTGGCCTCGTTCTCATCTAGGAATAGTACATTTACCTTACTTAAAATTTCCTCAACAGCCTTGACTGCGTCTTCAATGCTGGGCCACAGTAGCCTCCTTATGTTGACGTCGAATGAGACCATTACGCCGCGCCTATAGGCTACGTCTATGGCCTTTAAAACGGCCTTATGTGCAGATTCGCTTATGGCCATTGTTATGCTTGTTGTGTGGAAGACCCTTGAGGAGGCTATGTAGTCTTCATCAACGTCCTCAGGCCCCATTGCGGAGGCTGCCGAACCCCTCCTATAGTAGACCACTGTGCTTACCCCAGGTATTGGGTAGCTCCTCTGGACGAAGTATATTCCAGTTGGCCTATCCTTATCGAACTTAACCCTGGATACGTCAACCCCATTACCCCTAAGCCACTCGTATATATAGTGGCCGAATTCGTCATCCCCAAGCCTGGTTATTAGGCCACTCCTCAACCCAAGCCTAGCCACCGCGACGCATACATTGGCCTCAGCCCCCGCCGAATGCTTCTCGAAATACGCCACATACCTCAGGGGGCCCTCTGTAACCGCGTTGAATTGAACCAGGGGTTCTCCAAGGGCCACCAGGTCCATGGGGTCTGTTAGCGGCGGGGTTTTTAAGGTGGTTAACTTGGCTTATCGCCGCCCGTCAATATTTGCTCAAGGATGCTGTGTATCCTGTCCAGCCCCTGGCGGTTAACCGCGCTGACCGGTATTAGCTCGGGGGCCATTCCAATGCTTTTAATAACCTCACTAATCCTGTACGCCAACTCCGCATCAGCCCCCTGGCCAACCTTGGCCACCAGGTAGTCTGAGTCCTCAACCATGGATTCAATGTCCTCTAACTCCTCCTGGCTCAGTAAATCGGCCTTATTAAGCACATTAACCTGCGTCTTACCCAACCTGAACTGGACGGATAGCGACAATAGTAGGCTTGATGCAAGCCCCACCGGCGTCCTTGCGTGGACTGCGTCTATTACGAATAATACGACTGCCTTATCTACGTTAAGCCTATTTATAATCATTGGCCCAGTCTCCCTGAAGGCGAATAATTCGAGTTGGCCGGGCGTATCAACTATCAGGTATGTTGGATCCAGCTCAGCTATCTGCTGCCTAACCTCATCAGCCATAGTCACCATTAGGTCTACCGCAGCTAGCAGCGAGGCATTTGGGCCGAGCTTATACTTCCTCATTATGCTCCTCACAGATACGAAATCCCTAATGTCTATGTCGGGGGTGTATGGCAGGTATTCGGCGGCTGGGTCTAGGTTGAGGGTTGCCACGTAGTTATCCTGGCCCTCCAGGAAGTCTGCCAGGGCAGACACTAGGGTTGATTTCCCTGACCCAGCCGTCCCAACGACAACGGCCATCAGTATACTCAACCACCCCTACGCAGGCTTCTAACAACCTGCGCCAGCTGCCTAATTAACCTTCTCCTATTCAAACCCTCAACCTTATACACGTAGAAGCACCCCGCCTTACCCTCCTCAAACCAATGCCTTGGATGCCTCTTCTCTGGATGGGCCTCATATTTAAGGCCTAGGGAGTCTAGGGCCCTTAAAACCTCCTCAAACGTGGGGTTGTCTACGGCTAGGCTCCTTGGGACAACCCTACCACCACCCCTTGAGACTGATGAATCCAGGTTTATGAGCCAGACAACCCAGTAATTCTTCCTACCCACATGGCCTATCGATGCCTGGTTTTAAGTGCCTTAACCCATGTTGAGGAACCTCCAAGCCATCACAATGCCCAGCACGGAGAAGACTGCTGCGAAGATTGCAAGGTATGCGAACGATAGGGCTATATTGACGTTGAGGCCCAATAATAGGCCCCTGACAACGTTATTTGAGTATGATAGTGGGTTGACTAGGGCTATTGGCCTAAGCCACCACGGCATAGCTTTAACCGGGTAGAATGAGTTGCTTGCGAACATTAGGGGTAGGTTAAGCAGATTCATTATAGCCATCTGGGACTGCCAATTGGTCGACCTCAGGGCAAGCATCAGGTATAGTGCCGAGAACCCCAGTGATAGTAGCGTTAATGCGGCGTATGTCCCAAGGAGCCTCAATGCAAGGCTTAGGGGGGTTAACCCACTGGCATACTTCATGCCCAGTAACGTCGCTATTAAGAGTATTATTGTTGCCTGGGCGAGCGACCTAATCACGGAGTTGAAGACCTTGCCCATCAGTATGTTAGCCCTAGGCACAGGCGTTGTCAGGAGCTTTTCAAGTATGCCAAACCTCCTATCCCACACTATGCTCATGCCGCTCTGCATGGATGTGAAGAAGGTTATTTGGGTGACCATGCTTGCGGCTAGGAATGAGAAGTAGTCTGTAGTCCCGAAGTTGGCCTTAAGGACGACTTGGGCTATTTCGTCAATAATCTGCTTAGGTATGTTTAAGCCAGGTATGTTTAGGCTTGTTCCAGTGAAGAAATTCGCCATATTCATAGACTTCCCGAAGAAGGCCAGCCATATTATGGGCTGTATCAGCGATAGGATTAGTACAGTGGGTACCTTATACCACTTCTTAAGCTCCCTATCCGTCAACGCCCACAGGCCCCTTAGCGAACTCGCCATACCCATCACCTCCTCCTGGCAGTATTCACAATCCTCATAAATGACCTAATCTCCTCCCTACTACCCTCCTCATCCCTAATGCTGTGCCCTGTATACTCCATGAAGACCTCGTCCATCGTCGGCTCCTTGATATATATACTGTTGACCCTTACGCCTGCCTTAAACAGGGCTTCAAGTATCCTTGGGGCGGCCTCACTACCATTCTTAACCTTAAACCTAATGTAGCCGTCGACTAGCCTAACATCCATAACCCCCTCAATGCTGCTTAGCAGCTTAGCAACGCTCCCCGAGTCCGCCGAGACCTGGAGCATCACCACATCACCCCCTATACTCTCCTTAAGCTGCCTAGGGGTGCCCACTGCAAGTATCTTGCCATGGTCTATTATTGCTATCCTATTGCAGTATTGGTCGGCCTCCTCGAGGTAGTGTGTTGTTACGAATATTGTTGTCCCGTACTGCTCCTTAAGCTTATAGACGTATGACCATATTGCAGCCCTCGTCTGGGCGTCTAGGCCTAACGTTGGCTCATCCATGAATAGTATCTTCGGCCTATTTATAAGCCCCATGGCTATCTCAAGCCTCCTCCTCATACCACCTGAATACGTCTCAACCTTCCTATCGGCTGCGTGTGAAAGCTCAACTAGGTCTAGTAGCTCGGCCGCCCTCTCCTTAGCCTCATGCTTAGGTATGCCGTATAGGCTAGCTATGAGCATCATGTTTTCCCAACCTGTCATATCCTCGTCAGCCGTGTATTCCTGGGGGACAACCCCTATGGACTCCCTCACCTTAGAAGGCTCCTTAATGATGTTGTAGCCGTTCACGTAGGCCGTGCCTTCAGTTGGCCTTAGGAGCGTCGTAAGCATCTTTATAGTCGTCGTCTTGCCTGCGCCATTGGGCCCTAGAAAGCCAAATATCTCGCCTCTATAGACCTCGAAGTTTATGTGGTCCACAGCAAGTATTGGCCCAAACCTCTTGGTTAAATTAATCGCCTTAATAACAACCTCTGGGCTGGGGTTCATAAAACCGATATCGAGAAATCCCTTAATAAACTTTTCTACCCACACCACTGACATTAACCCCATTTTCAAAATCCCCACTATCAATTATCCTAAGCCTAATGCTTGAATTCGCCCTATGCCAATGGGCCACATGCTCCTCACCATACATGTAGCATAGGTATGCGCTATATAGGCCCCTGTATATTGTTGGGAAGTGCAATATACCCAACCTAGGGTTAACAATCTTGAAGCCGTTTAGGGCAGCGGCCCTAATCAGCCACCTCAACTGGGCCTTGGCATCGTCGTAGAGCCCCAGCCTATATAGCTTAACCAAGCCCCCCAGTATGGGCTTTATGAGCGTGACGACCTCGTCGGCTTCCCTGACCGTGAAGTACCTCACCATGGGGTTTTCCCACTGTTTAGTTAAAATCCCTGATCTGTATATTCCTTAACTAGAGTTACCTCACTTAAACTATTCGCCAACACATTAGTAACGTTAATAAGCCGCGCCAATAAGCCTTAATGATGCTTAACGTAACCGACAGGATGATTGTACTTCCAGGCGACTTCATAGGGACCAGGAGCAGTGAATACAATATCGTGGGTGCAGTCTACTGGGAGGGTGATAGGGCGTATGCCTCGGCTGTCGCCATGATTAACATTAAGGGGGATGTTAAACCCATGGAGGTTCAGGTAATACCGCTTAACGGAACTTATAAGCCCAGGATAGGCGACATAGTCATAGGCTACATCACAGACATATTGATTACGGGGTGGGAGGTTGACATAAAGTCGCCCTATTCAGCATACCTACCCGTCAACGAAGCGGCGTTGAAGCCGATCGACGTCGTCACGGCCGACTTAAGGAACCTACTCAACGTCGGCGACATCATCCTGGCTAGGATAAGCGACTTCAACCTGGCTAAGGACTACCCAGTCACGTTGACTATTAAGGAGTCTAAGCTGGGCAGGATTGAGGATGGGACGGTTATTGAAATAGACCCAGTCAAGGTCCCAAGGGTCATTGGTAAGAAGGGGGTTGTGGTGAATACGTTTAAGGATGAGCTAAATTGCGACGTTACCGTCGGCCAAAACGGCAGGGTTTGGGTGAGGTGCAGGAACCCCGCAGATGAGGCATTCGTGGCCCAGGTGGTTAAGTTTATTGAGAGGGAGAGCCATCAAAGCGACTTAACAGAGAGGGTTAAGGCAATGGTGAGGGATTATAAGGCCAGTAGGGTTTCCCAGGCAGCTACCTAACCCTCATAATCCTCCTATACCCTGCAATATCCCAAACCTCAACCTGGACCCCAGGCTCAATCTTACCCTTAGCCTCCTCCTCAATGTAGCTTCCAGGTATTTCGAAGGTTTGGTAGTTTCTAAGGTCCATAAGCTGTATTGTATCGCCAGCCACTGAAATGACCTGGGCGGTGAACTTCTCAATGACAGGCACCTCGACGGCTGCGTCTGTTGGGACCACTATGGTCCTCTTAACGTTGTCGAAGATCCCTATGCCAACTATCCTGGCCTTGGCGCTTCCATGCTTACCAGTCTTACTCTTCTCAACCTCAACAACCCTACATGGGGCTCCATCTATCATTATGTACGACCCCTCCTTAATATCCCCAGCACTAACAGTCCTAGTCGACATAGGAGAGTCTGAATGGCTAAGCTTTATATAGTTATCCGTCCATCAGCCGCCCTACACTAAT
>CAYFHR010000034.1:0-10301 GCA_964343155.1 uncultured Thermoproteaceae archaeon
TTAAGGCATCATCAGTTATTGCCGATACTATGGCCTTAGCAAGCCCCCTACCCCTATGTTCAGGTAGTGTAACTACGTCGCCTATGATCCATATTTCAGGAAGTTTAAGGTATGTTCCCCCAAGTGAGGCCAGCTTACTACCTGTAAAGGCTCCGTAGTAGTGCCAGTGGGGTGATGTTAACCTGGCGGCAGCCTCAGCCTCACTAACCCTTACCACCTTAGTAAACTCGCCTAAATCACCCAGATTAAGCCTCCTAACCACGTAGCCGGGAATTACGGCACTATACCTCCTATATGTATTGGCTGTGCACGCCATGGTCAGCATCCTTGAGGTGCCGACTAAACCGCCCTTACCAAGCCTCCCTACGATGTCCTGAATAACGCTGGCCTTAGCCAACGCATGTATATGAACCCTGCCCCCAAGCCAAGAATATATGGGTTCTACATCAACGCTGCCGTATATGTGTATTGCCGTTACCGGCCCCCTCCAGACGAGTATGTAGCCCACTATGCTGCTGCCCACAACGTTTAGGTAAAGTTCAGTGTACTCGGGGTAGTACAATATGTCGTATATAATGTATGCGTATTGGATCGGGTTCATCAAGTAATGCCTCTTTAACATAGTTAACAGCGGCCTATCAATACTGTTAAAGAGCCTCAACATTGGTTAGGTTAAGTTGGCCTACTCTTAAGCTGTAGGTATCTTTCCCTAATCTTACCCAGGTAATCATATGTTTCGGGGTGTATGTGGAGGTAGTGGGCGTATGCATTGTTGACCTGTATGCCGTCTAGGCCACCAATCCCAACACCCCTCTCATACCTTATACTATACTCATATTTACTTAGGGTTATTAATTTTGAATAGTGGAATTCATGGCCCTTAAGCACCACACCCTCGTCAGCAATAATACTCCTTTTAATAACCTTGGCGAAGGCGTAGCCGTGCCAGAGGGGTTTATTCAACATTACTGCGACTGCGTCTATGGCGCCGACCATTTCGTACTCCTCATTATTATATATTATTGAGTTTGAAAGGTACATTAACCCACCGCACTCGGCATATAGGAAGCCTCCCCCCTCCACAAACCTCCTTACCGCTAATCTAAGGGGCCTATTCCTCTCAAGGCCCTCGCCGTAAACCTCAGGGAATCCGCCGCCTATCAGTAGTATGTCTAAGTCGCCTAATTCCTGATCCCTCTCAGGGTCTATGAACCTGACATCACCCATCATGTAGGCCTCCTCAAGGGTTTCCGGGTAGTAGAATGTAAATGCCCTACCTGTAAGGATTCCTATCCTTAAACTACCCTTAGCCACCTTAGCCTCTTCATGGACCTCAACCTCCAGTGGTTCACTATACTCCTTAGCCAACCTGAAGGCCTCCTGGGCATCCACCCCCTTTGAGGCTTCGTTAATTAAATCGACTATCGCCTCCGCCTCAACCTCACCCATGGGGGTTAATCCAAGGTGCCTATACCTGAAGGCCTCCTCAATACGCCTACTCCTAGGTATGTGGCCTAGGTATGTGAGGCCCTCATCCTCAATAGCCCTTTTAAGCTTCTCAACCTGTCCCTCAACAACGTTAGTTAATATAGCTCCAACAACCTTAACACCTGGGTCGAAGCCCCTAAGCCCCCTTACCAGGGCCCTTACCGTCCTATTTACCCTCTCACCATTTATAACCAGGACTACGGGGGCCTTAAGCATCTTAGCTAAGTGTGCTGTACTACCTAGTTCGCTTAAGCCGTCTGGGCTGTCGTAGAGCCCACCAACACCCTCTATGACCGCTATGTCTGAGCCCAGGGAATATTTATGGAACCTTCCCAATACGGCATTACCCATGAGTATGTAGTCCAGGTTCCTACTCGGCCTACCTGAAATAGCCCTATGGTAGCTTGGGTCTATGTAGTCTGGGCCTATTTTAAATGGGGATACCTTTAAGCCAAGCCTTGTTAAAGACGCCATTAAGGCTAGGGTGGCTATGGTTTTACCAGCCTTACCTTTATAGGATGAGATTACGATTCTAGGCACAGTGTTAGTGGCCTTCATGGCCCCTCCTCACTATGAAGACTATGGCCGGCCTAGCGATATTCGGTACTGGGCCACCTTTAGAAACCCTGTATATGGCCTCGTCAGGGTACGTTGCCCTGGACACAAACACCGCCTCTTCATTAGGCTTAAGTGAGTTGACTAGTTCGCCAGCTAGGTTGCTTGCCATGAATACGGCCTTGACGTCGGCATCTACATTAAGGTTAATCTTAGGGTATGCCATTAATGCAACTATGCCGTTAAGCTCCACTAACGCCCTGGCGGCGGCTGCCGTTAAGCTACTTACGCCAGGCACTATACCGCACTCTATACCCCTCCTCTGGGCTTCCAAACATATGTTAACGCCCCTACCGAATAGTGTTGGGTCGCCATTCTTAAGAAAGACTACGTTTAGGCCCTTGTCGGCAAGCCTTAAGGCTTCCTGCAGGTATCTTTCATGTTCAGTACCCTTCACGTGGCCCATGTAGACCTTTTCAGCCTCCTTACCATACATCTTCAATACGTCGCTGTTGACTAGTGATCCGTAGTAAATTACGTCGGCCTTACTAATCACCTTAATTGCCCTTACCGTCAGGAGTTCTGGATCCCAGGGCCCTGCACCGACGACGTAAATGGGCATTATCGCTCACCTACATATTTGAGCCGCGTTAATCGAATTATAGGGGGTTAGTAGCCTGCCTACAATCCTGGTGAGGTTGTCTACCAGTGAGCATTTGCCATCTGGGCATTGCCTAAGGTCTGCCGCCTTAATTAGCCTGAATGAACAGGGCTTATCCCTGCATAGGCCGCAGTAGTATACGTATAGGCTGTTGCCGTGGTCAATGTCGACGAGCACATTGCTCCAGCCTAAAAGCAGCCCACGCCTAATAGGTGAGTTTTCATCAGCTATAAGCCTACGCAATATGTAGTATGCGGCAGTGTTGTAAGCCTCCCTCAATTCGCCACGCTCCTCATGGTTAATTAAGCTGGCCTTCTCTAAAATCATGAGCATTACTAGGAATGGGTCGTCAAGTATGTTTAAGTCCTCTGAACCCAGCAGCCAGGCCAGGGCCTTAACGACCTGCGGTATTCTTTCAGCGCAGTAGCTTCCAAGCCTCCACTTAATCCTAATCCTCTCGTAGAGTATTTCATCGTCAAGGCACCTATACGCCATGCAGGCTAAAATACCCTTAACAGTCGATACGTACAGTGCACCTTGCCCATCGAAGCTAGCCTGCGCTATTAAACGTAGGTTAATCATCTTCCTAGCCTTCTTATAGACTGTAGATATGCTGAACCTCGTCTGTTTATAGACCCTGTAGAGCGTTGTGGGCTCATTGGAAATTATGAATGATAATATACCTGCAATGACCTCATCATACTCAAGGTTTAGTATTGCCCTCAACCTAGCCCTTGAATCCTCATCAACAACCTGTAGGGAGCTACCATCAGCCACGTTAGCAATACTATATAATGTATTTTAGCATTTTTAGCAGTGCAGAAAATGCATAAATATGATGAATATGAGCACGAAGGCATTTTGATTAGCTTTAGTGCAAGAAACCATAGGGCTAAATTAAACATATTACATTGGCTTTAAGTCAAATAATCCTTAAATACTGCAATTTTATAAGTGCTTGAAGTTATAGCTATTTTCAAGCGGCCTATTGGTGATTGTTAAACTTATTAAACCGCACCTAATACTTACTGTATGAAGGATGTGTTGAATGCCTTTAGACTACTACCAATAGTGGCAGTATTTCTAGTATTGGCCTTGGCTATGTCTGCTAAGGCTGAATATGGTGTATACTACTTCTTCCCTGTAAACGAAACTATAGTTAGCCTACTTAATGTGCTTCCGGGTGGTTCCTCGAGTTCAATATCCTCAATATTCGTTAACCCACTTAACGGCATCATATTCATATTGTATAGTTCACCTAACGGTACAGGTGGATTTATAGAACTTAAACCTAATGGAGCCGTTTTGAGGGTTGTTAAGTTGCCGGGTTGTTCAACGCCCTTTGCAGGCGCCGTTGATTACGCCAATAACACGGTCTATGTTTCATGCCCCAGCCTAAACGCCATATATGTTGTTGATGCGTCTTCAGGCACCTTAATGGGCGTGATACCTGTTAAATATGCGCCGACCTGGGTTGCGTTTAGCCAAAGTGGGCAGGCGCTATATGTTGTTGCTTCGGGTTCCGGTAAGGTTATGAGGTATGGCAATGGCGTCGTTTACCTAGAGGAGGCCTCAAACATACCTAGCCTTTGGCCCCCTGTAATGCTTGCGTTGAATGGCGCCTCAGGCCTAGTCTACCTGGCGTACGGCACAGGCTATGTGCTTTACGTAAATTCCTCAACATGGCAGATACCTGAAGGCTACTGTACAGGGTGCGTCCTAGCCACCACAGGTGGATTATCGCCAACATATGTGCTTTACGACAGGCTAAATAACATATTATTCGTAGCAACGGGCTCATACACCCTGGCCTTCAATGGAACCACAGGCTCCATAGCGTTCAAGATCCCATACCCGGCGTCGTGGCTTACCATAGACCCCGGCTTAAACGGCGGCATACTCTTCATGCTTGACGGCGACGTGATCCACGTGGTTCGCTACCTTAAGGATGGGTACATTGACATGGGTTTAATACACCTGCCTGCCCCTGCATCCTCAATACTTTGGTTTAACAAAAGCCTCTATGCCCCAATACCAAGCCTATACAGCGTCGACATATTGAGCTTCTACAGTGACCCAGCCTACACATACCCAGTCTACATATATGTCAACGTGTCTGAGCCATATACACTGGTGTTGAAGGGTCCTGTTTCAGGGGTCTTCAGGGAGAATTCAAGTAGCGTAACCCTGTGGCTGCCCAACGGCCTATATAGCCTATATGTTGAACTGCCCCCACCCTACTACACGTACCCCTCAAACATAACGTTCATCGTCCACTATTCGTCAGTCAAAATAATCATACCGGCCTACGCATACTACGTCGTTAAATTCGTTGAATCTGGGCTGGCCCTCAACTTCACGTGGAGCGTCAGCATAATTGGCGTCAATAATAGGGGCCTTTACGTTAACGAAACCCTGACGGCACACGCAGGTGAGGGCATTACAGCCTATCTTGAGCCAGGGGACTACACATACATGGTCACAATACCCTTCGGCTACTCGGCAACCCCACCCACAGGTAGGTTGGCTGTTTCAGGCCCAGGTAGCCAAACCATAGATATTTCATACACGCTCTTAACATACCCAGTGGTGGTGAGCCTAAATGGCCTAACCCCAGGGGCCATTGCATACCTCCAGGTGACTGGTACAACATTGGGTGGGGGTTTGGTTAACCAGACCCTCTCCCTATCAGTGCCTAAATACACGTTAACCCTCCCAGACGGCTCATACGTATTGAGGGTCTTGGGGGTTGACTATGGTTCATATAAGGCTGTTGAGGCCCCAGTACCTGGGTTCATTCAATTTGCAGTCTGGGGTAATTCGACGTCTGTGAACGTTACGTTAACCGAGGCCAAGTATACATTATTGGTCGACATATCAGGCGTGGCCATAGGAACTAGGGTCACTGTATCTGTGGGCGGCTCAACATACTATGGCTCAAGGTACAGCTACTCAACAACCCTAGAGGCGCCTAGGACAACATTACTGCTTAACCTAACCGACGGCTCATATACCGTATCTGTGGCCTCGACGCAATACGGCACCTACATCAACCCATATTTAGTGGTTAGTAGGGGTATTGTTATTAATGGAGCTCCACAGAACGTAACCCTAACGCTGTCTCCAGCCCAATACGATTTGATAATCCTCCTCAGGAAGGTTCTTGGGATAGGGCCCGTCGACATCAGGGTGGTTGGGGTATCGTTCAATAACGAAGTCTACAACTACAGGACATCGACATCAGCCTCAGCTGCAGTGGTCGCCCTCAACGATGGCGAATACGTGGTTGCCATCAGTGGGCCATGGTACCTCGGATCCTACGTGAAGAGAATTATGGTTAATGGCGGGGCCGTGAACATAACAGTCACATTGATTGGAATCCCATTAATACTGATCATAGCAGTGGCCCTAGCCGCAGCAGTAGCTTTCATAGTATTGAGGAGGCTAGGATACGTCTAAGCCTGTGTTTAAGGAAAAACTTAATATATCTAGATATTAGGTTTCAGGCGTGGTAATTACCTGCGACCTATGTGGTAGGGAGATTGAGGGGGAGCCCGTCGTCGTCGAGATTGAGGGTGCTGTCCTAAACCTATGCCAAAGGTGCGCGGCTAGGTATGTTAATGTGAAGGGCGTTAGGGTGATTTCAGGAAGCGTGAGGCAGGCGGTGGGGGTTAGGCAGGTTAGGCCTGTGAAGGCCCCCTCAACACCAATCCAGGTTAAGAAGCCCCAGAGGGCTGATGTTTCTGTTAGGCAGGCAGAGAGGCTTGAACTTGTTGAAAACTTCGGAGAGGCCATAAGGGAGGCTAGGACCAGGCTTGGGATTAGCAGGGACGTCTTGGCAAGCATGCTTGGCATTAAGGAGAGTACGTTAAGGAATATTGAGGAGGGGAGGTTAATGCCCGACATAAACCTGGCCAGGAAGATTGAGAAGGTCCTCGGCATAAGGCTCCTCGTCGAGGCAGAGGAGGCCGATGTAGATTACGTGCAGGGTGGTTCAAGGGAATTGACGCTCGGCGACGTTGTAGAGGTTAGGAGGGGTAGGGAGAAGCATGGCTAACGCAGTATTAGCCTACGTCGACCCAAACCCCATTGAGAGTAGGGTTAGGGAATTCAAAATGCTGGCCGAGGTGGCTGGATTCACGGTCAGGGACATTGTAATCCAGAGGAGGGTCCCCGACTCACGATTCTACGTGGGTTCGGGGAAGTTGAGTGAGGTTAAGGGGAGTTTAAAGGATGTGGACTACTTCATAACCTACCATCAGCTTAAGCCAAGCCAATACTACAACATTAGCAGGGAGCTTAAGGTCAAGGTCATGGATAGGGTTGAGCTGATATTGAGGATATTTGACCAGAGGGCAGGCGACGCGGAGGCCAAGCTCCAAATCAGGCTGGCTGAGCTTAAACACATGCTCCCCCTGGTTAAGGAGTATGTTAGGCTGAGTAAGAGGGGTGAGCAGATAGGCTTCCATGGCCTCGGCGAGTATGAGGCCGAGACGTACTATAAGCATATTTTGAGGCAGATATCGTCGATTAGGAGGAGGCTCAATTCGATAAAGTCCATGAGGGATAGGCACATTTTGAAGAGGAGGAATATTGGAATACCTGAAGTCGCCCTAACGGGCTACACGATGGCTGGTAAAACCACGTTATTCAACAGGCTCGCCAGGGAATCGAAATACATTGATGGTAGGGCCTTCGCAACATTGTCGACGTATTCGAGGTTGATTAGGCTTAATGGGTTGAGCTTCGTCCTAACAGACACCGTAGGCTTCATAGATGACTTACCGCCGCTCCTCGTGGAGTCATTCTACTCCACGATAAGGGAGCTCATATATGCAGACCTGGTGATCCTCATGATTGATGCAAGCGACCCCGTGGACGAAGTTAGGAGGAAGCTGTCCAGCTCACTAAACATACTCAGGGAGGTTGGGGTACCTCAATCAAAGGTGCTTCCAGTACTAAACAAGATAGATGTAGCCAATAACCTGGGGGAGGTTTCAGAGGTTGTTGAGGGGTTTGGTTTAGGTAGGCCTGTGGCAATATCGGCTAAGGAGGGTTTAGGTATTGATGAGCTGCTTAAAGCCATAAGGGACCACATACTTGAAGCCCAGGCAGCCGGCCAATCCAAGGTCCTTGACGAGGCTATTGATAGGCCTGGTAAGGCCCTCCAATAGGGTTACCTAGCCACTGCCTATATGCGTGATCTATCTTAATGTCTATGATTTTTATCAAAGGTAGGTTGGCCCTAGGCGTTGTGAAGCTTTTAACAAGTATACTGTAGAAGAGCCTCCTAAGGGCCTCATTGGTCTGAAGCCCCTCTAAATCAACAGGTATCTTAAGCTTCTTAGCCATCTTAGAGGCCCACAGTAGGCAATCCTCAGATTCAACACACGGGTTCAGGCATCCGTAGGCCGTCTTGGGGGTCCTCACTATTAAGGCACCCCTCTTGGAGTCTAGGAAGGCTGCGTAGTTTCTACTTATCCTAAGGCTTATAGAGTCGTCCGACTGCTCCACGGTGTAGCCGAAGTATATTAGTGATGAGGCCATGTAGTAGACCCTGTTAGCCTCCCTATTCAGGTTGAGCGCCTTAATCAACTCCTCGTCAGCAACCATAACCCAGCCCAACTTGCTGAGCGCCCTAATGTGCCTATGTACAATGCCCTTAGCCACATTTAGCCTAGAGGCTATGTCAGTCACCGTTAAGGGCCCCCTTGAAAGGGCATTCATTATACCAACCCTAACAGGGTACTCGACCAGGGCGTCGAATGCCTTAACTGGAAGCAGCGTCAGCGTCCCGACAGCCATGTCTGATGCCGGCGCCATTACATGAAATATTTTGTAGGCCCTTAATAAACCATTTGCCGTATCGACCCGCCAAGGCCAGGGGAAGCTTAACCTCAACCACCCACACATCCAACATTCCCAACGCTTGCCAGGCTGCCCCACCCAAGTTCACTGGCCTTAACCGCCCTGACCCTTATGGAGTTTAAAAGGTCCTTAACCTTATTGAACTCCGCCTCAAGCTCCTCTGGCTTAACGGATGTCCTGGGCCTCCTCGAGAATATTGAACAGGCCTCAACCATCTTTGAAGACTCCTCATAGGTTCCAATCCTCTTAGCCAACTTAACTATATCATCCTTATCCATGCCTATCAGCGGCCTGAATATGGGCACGTTAAGGTTTAGGGATGTTGAGTAGAGGTTCATTAGGGTTTGGCTACTAACCTGGCCCAGCGATTCACCAGTCACTATGCCTAAGTAACCCTCCTTAATTGCGATGCCTTCAGCAAGCTTATACAGCATCCTCTTGAAGACGACGTTCATCAAGTGTTCATTAACCCTAGCCCTGAGCTCCCTGGTGAGTATTGAGCAGTCCGCAATATATACCGTCGGGTCGTATCCGAAGATCCAGTTTTCGTAGAGCGCCCTGAAAACCCTTGAGAAGGCCATTAAATCGGCTGGCGGGGCTAGGCTACAGAACAATGCATCAACCAAAGCCCCCCTCCTACTCATCAGCCAGTAGGCGACTGGTGAGTCAAAACCCCCTGAGACGAGTGCAAGCAGCCTACCCGGCTGGGAACCTAGCGGTAGCCCACCGGGCCCCTCGTAGATCCTCTCGAAGAAGTACGCCCTATCACCCCTAACCTCTATGTATAGTTCAACCTCAGGCCTCTCCAGGTCAACCCCGGATGAGTATGGGTAAAGCATTGAGCCAACAATCCTGGCTACGTCTATTGATTTAAACGGGTGCTCACCCTCCCTACTAACCCTAACTGCAAACGTCCTATCCTTAACCCTACCTGCCCAAAGCCCATGGGCTGCGACCGCTATATCCCTCAGGCCCTCGAACCTTATCGATAAGGTTGGCGACGTTGAGACGACGCCGAAAACCCTGGATAGCGCGAAGGCGGCCTTGTCCAGCTTATCCTCAGGAACCTCAACCATTACCCTACCCCAGGCCTGGTAAATCGAGTATTCGCCAATGCCAGCCCTATTGAGTGCATCCCTCATGTTGGATTCGAGGATCTTAACCATCCGCGCCCTAACCCTATGCGACTTAATGGCCAACTCCCCATACCTAACGAGTACAATTGGCTTAAAGCTAGATACAGGCTCCACATGTTTCCCAAGGCCCCACTTTAATAAACCTATGCCGAATCCTTTTAAGGAGCCTCAACAGCGGGTACCTGTGGAGTTCGTCAAATTCTACAATGCGAAAACTGCACTTGAGGACATTGAATACGACCTAGGTAAGGTTAGGGATACTTTAAAGGAACTTGACGAATATGTAGCAAGGCTAAGTAATGTGGCTAAGGTTGAGTCTAGGATGCTTAAACTGGGTGCAGGTGGGGGCTACGGCAAGTTAACATACAGCCACCTGAACTTCACAGTAAAGATACATTTAATGTCGCCGACGGGCGAGGTTTTAAAGGACCTATCCGAGGTTAGAAGATATCTAGCGCAGATTGAGGAGGCCCTAGCTAAGGCGAGGGAGGCCCTTAAGGCGTTGGGTGATGAGTACAGGGGCCTATCGATGATAGGCGTGGCCATAGATAATGGTGAAGTTAAACTACTGCTGATAGCATAGCCGATAAGCC
>CAYFHR010000035.1:0-10040 GCA_964343155.1 uncultured Thermoproteaceae archaeon
TCAGCCTACAATTGGCCATGCCTAAAGGTCTTCAACAACATAGTGAGTGAAGTGACTGGAAGCCACGTGGCTGAAATCAGAAGTATGTTCAGACAAGTGGTGGAGGTCTTATACAGCGCCGATTTAGGCGTTTTGAGGAGGAGGGTTGAGGAGGCGTTGATGGGCGTTGATAATCCCATCGACTGGATTGGGCTGATTGGCGGCTCTGAAGAATTACACAGGATTCTTTTAAAGGTTGAGGGATGCCTAAACCACTAGTCGTGGCCCTGCGAACCAGCTGAGGAGACTGTTACCGTAACCTTCTCTGAAAGGTACTTCATCCTATTCTTCTCATACTCATCAACGGGTATTGGCTTAAGGGCCTTAAGTATCTGGGGTAGTGTGGTGTACTCCATCTCCTCAGGCGGCAGCCTATGGGGCATTATCGGCCCCATCCTCCTAATGTAGTCGGCCACGAAGGCTGCTACCTGCCTGCTGTAGTCGAAGGCCGGGTCGTCGAATAGGTCCACTGGGCCCTCGAGGTAGCCGTCGTGTAGCTGGAATCCCAATGCACCAACCTTGGGCGGCCCATCGAACCTAGTCATCTTAGGCCCCATGGCTATCTTGGCCTCAGGGTTTATGCTCACGAACTTCCCAGGCATCAATGGGCCGGCGTGGCTACCCCTCATCCAGCCCTCAACCAGGTGTGGCCATGCGAAGGCCTCAAGGACCTCACCAACGGCTGGCAAGCCGTGTTGGGCCCTAACTATGGCGACCGGGTCATCTTTACCAACATACCTACCTGCAATAAGGTTAAGCCTCTCGACGCTCACCACGGCAGCCTGCACTAGGTCAACCTTCCTGTAAACCCTCCTTATAATATACCTGCCCGGCGTCCCTATTAAGCCAAGTATAGTGTACATATGCTCTGGTGCATCTAGGAGGTAGACCTTACCCTCGTACACGTCTATTATCTCGAATCTGAAGCCCTCATGCATAGATGGGTCTATTACAAGGCCCGCCGTCGTGAATGGGTCTGCAAACATCTTGAACATGGGCAGGTTGAAGGCGCCTGGCTCAGTTTTGTCGGCCGCAAAGACTATCAGTGGTTCACTGGGCCTCTCCTCAAACTCCATCTCAGCAACCTGAGGCCCAAGGCCCCTAATATTGCCGCTGAACGAATCCTTCAACAGGTCTTGGCCTGCACCATATAGCTTAAACTTCTTCGCATACTTCTCGGTAGCCTCCTTGAAAATGTCCCATGCGAGCCCATGTATTTGAGGATTATCAATACCCTTATCATGGGTCATTAGCAGGCTCATATCGTCTCCAACATTGAAGACAAAGTAGTCTATCAGGAGGCCCGACTTGACAGCCTCCTTCAACCTCTCACTCGCATACTCAAGAATCTTCGGGTGGACCCATGCATGCCCAGGTATGCCTCCAATATCGGCCTTTATTACAGATACGGTCGTTTTAGTCGGCATAACTTAACGCTCTAAATACATTTATAAATTCTTAGGGTTAAATCTGTCGCCTAGTTAATACAGGTTTGACCCTAAGTATAATCTATAAAGTATTGAAGCTATTAGATATATGTATAAGCAGAATGTGGAATTCCTTTGCATAGTAAAGATAGCATGGACATTATTCATATGTTTCACATGTACAACTACTATTAATAATAATGGGTACTGCAGCATAATTAGCCATTATGTAGAAATTGAATATATTGAATTGTTGCAATGAGTGGTAAAGTATATTAATTAAAATTGCTGGAGGTTGCTATGGGCGAGGAGATACCCCTTAAACCCCTTGGTAAGGAGGATATTAGGAAGCTTGAATCGGCATTGTTAACAATGGCCCTCTTCTCTAAGGAGACTCTTGACGAGCTTCAAAACCCCCATGAAAGGTTGACGTGGGTTGATAGCCTCTACGTTGCGGCCGCAGCCTTTGCTAGGGAGAAGGCTGGCATGCCCCTAAGCCAGATAGCTGAGGAGGTTGGGGTCACTGAGGCGACTCTGAGGAGGCATCTTAGGGGTGAGACTAAGGCTGGCCAAATGATTATTAAGGCGTATGAAAGGCTCTCTAAGGAGGGGTTTAAGGTTGAGCTACCCCTTGGCCTATCTGCAGTCCCCCAGGATGTTAGGGATAGGGTTAGGAGGGCTGTTGAACTCCTTAAACAGGCCCTGGACGAATTATCTAAGGTGTAGGTTTAAGCTGTTTGAACTTCAAAACACACTTAACCCTCTTCCTCCTCCTCAACCCTAACCCTCCTAGCCTCCTTAGCGTACTTCTCAGCCTCCTCAACAGCCTTCTTCATCTCCTCAACCTCCTCCTTAGGCAATGGCTGTATTGATACTGATGCTGCAGTCATTTTAAGGTACTTATCCCACTGGACAACTATGCCATTGTCCGTTATATCCATTGGGTGCCTCACCATGCTTATCTTACTATCCCTCATCTTCCACACGATCATTGACCTGTATAGTTGGCCATCAACCTCATCTAGGTCAAGCCTAATTATGCCGTCCACCGCATGTTCAACACCAGGCCCTCCAAACCCCCTTTCGCCGACGGACACCTGGCTTATGAACAATGCGGTGTTTCCAAGGCCTGCAATAACCCTCTTAAGTATCATTATCGTGGACCTGGCTATCGACGGCTTAGTTAGGTATAGTGTGCTTACCGAATCTATAACAACCCTCCTAGCCCCAGTATCTTTAATAGCCTGCCTAAGGACATCGACGAGCTCGTTAACGTTGTCGACATCCTTAACCACATACTTCTCCCTCTGGGCAGCCGAACCTATGCCTGCCGTGAATGCGTCTATTATTGCGAAGGAGCCCTCCTTCTCATACTTATCGATATCCCACCCGAAATGCCTAAAACTCCTCCTAACGGCGACTGGGTGCTCCTCAAGGGCCACAAAGACCCCTGGCTCACCCCTCGTTAAGCCGTTGTAGAGGAATTGCTTACCTAAAATCGACTTGCCCGTACCAGGGCCGCCTGAGACTAGTACAACGTTCCTCTCCGGTATACCTCCGTAAAGTACTTCATCAAGCCCAGGAATATATGTCCTAACCCTAGCCACAGGCATAGTTGAATAAGCGAGGTTGCGGTATTTAAACCTGTGCCTTAATGTTGCAGAATAGGAAATATGAAACGTGTCTAAGCTTTGAATGGGGTAGTGTTAAAAAGGTTAAGAATGATGCAGAGCCGTGGCTGATGAGGTTGGGAGGATTTTAGGCGAGTTGAATGACCTTGAGAAGAAGATACTGGCGCACATATACCACTATGGCCCAGACACGCCGTGGCTGATTTCAAGAAGGCTCCTTGGGGCTGCTGGCTGGAGGCCCATAGTACCTGAGGATGAGGTTGAAAGGGCTATACAACACCTAGTTAACCTAGGCCTCCTCGAAGAGTTCAAGGGTTCACTCAAGGGTAGGGTGACGAGCTCTGTTAAGCCCTGGCTTAAGGTTAAGCAGCGTAACCCTGAACGCAGAGGCCGTGGAGTATACTACGACTTAACTAAGATTGGGCGTAGGGTTGCTGGATATGTGTGGAAGAATGAGGTTAGGCCTAGTTTAAGTGGAGGTTCAGGGCGGAAGGGCCATTGAAATAACCCTATACGCATTCTCCCAAAGGACCTTACTAGCCTTATCACCCAGCATTTTAGCCAGTTCAACGACCTTATCTATGCTTTCAAAGCCCTCAATAACCTCGTCGGGGTACATTCCAAGGAAGTCTGTACCTAGGGCCACATAGTCCCAGCCGAAGGACTCGCCAATGTACTTGATGTTTTCGACTAGGCCTGAAATATCCTGCCTGGGCAGTAGTGATGGTATTGCAGTAACCCCAATGACACCCCCAGTCTTGACCACAGCCTCTATGGCCTCATCATCCAGGTTCCTCCTGGAATCCTTAAGCCTCCTTGCGTTAGCATGGCTAACTATTACAGGCCTTTTAGATATGGAAGCTGCGTCTATTATCGTCTGCCTACTTGCATGCGCCAGGTCTATGATTAAGCCGAGTTCATTGGCCAATTTCACAAGCTCCTCACCCTCACCCGTAAGCCCATAATCCTTCCTGGAGTTGCAGGATGCGGCGAACTTCGTGTCGTAATTCCACGTCAGTTGAATGACCCTTACGCCAAGCCTCTTAAGTAGGTAAAGGTCGTATGGGTCCTTTAAGGTGTCCGTCCCCTCAAGTGATATTATTAAGTTAACCTTACTTAGGTTCTTCAAATCACCCTGCCCCTCAATGATCTTGACGAGGCCTCTCCTCTCGAAGTAGTAATACATCCTAACCTGATCTAGAAGTATGTCGAATGAATAGCTTGTGGGGTTTGTTAACCTGCCATAGAGTGACCTCATTGCATCAATCCTCTCATCCCAAACCCTCACATGGGGGTATATTGCGGCGACTACTATTGCCGTGTCGAATTGGCTCAACTGCCTTATGCTGGATTGGGCGGGCCCATTTATAATGTCTATGAAGTGCTGCGACGCACCCCACGCGATGTCCTCATGAAGGTCTATCAGCTTCATAAGCCTTCACTAGCATTAATGCTTTTTAAGGATTGGCAACTGCGCGCCACATGGATGAGGACTATTCGACGGCATTAACCCTACTCCTGCTCTACGCCCTCGTATGGTTTGTACTGCCCTTCTACGCACTATTCTCAGTATACATACTTTACGGCGCTGGATTTGGCCTAGTGGGCATTGGGGCCCTGGGATCTGCATACAACCTCTCGTCAATGCTTGGGCAGTATTCGATGGGTAGGCTGTCTGATAGTTTAAGGAGCAGGAGGCTAATTTTACTGATTATAGTATCCCTAATGGCCCTCTTAAACGCGGTAGTGGCCATAAACCCTACACCAACAACATATGCCCTTTCAGTAGTCCTCATGGGCTTCCTGGCTGGGGGCTTTTCATCCACAATGCTTGCCGCCTCATCGGAGTTGTCCGTAGTGAGGCTTGGAGGCTTCATAAGCATAGTCAGGATTGGAGGTGCTGTAGGTTGGGTTGTTGGGGCCTTAACGATACCTGAAATAATACGTGGATTTAACCTAAGGTATTCATCGCTCATATTTCTAGGGGTGTTGGCATCCTCGACGGCTTTAACCACTATTAAAGTTAGGGAGACGTATAGGCCTGGCTTCACGGCTAGGTTGACCTTGGGTGAATGGGGGATATTCACGGTATACTCAATGCTGGCTGGCTTAGCCATAAGTTCAGCCTCCTGGTTCCTGCCAGTGTACCTGTATGTGCAGCATGGCTCACTAACATACCTAGGCCTTGTAATAGCCTCAGGCGCCGCAGCTGAAATACCGACAATGCTTATGGCTGGGAGGCTCTTCGACAATGAACCCATCTACAGGAGGTACCTATTCACAATAGATGGCTTAGCCTTATCAGCCGCCTTCGCCGCATATTCCTTAACACCGCTTAGGTATATTTACCTGGCCCAGGTGGTGAGGGGCATTGGATACGCCTTACTTATAATATCTGTACCAGCCTTCATAATGAGGCTGGGCGTTAAGAGGGGGTTGGGCTCGGCGGCATTCTACACGTCGTTTTCACTGGGCTCAATCATAGGGGGTTTATTTGGTGGGCTGCTATCATCCGCAGTGGGCATTAAACCCCTCTTCATCATCCTTTCAATAATAATTGTTTCAACGTCAGCCTCAATCAACCTCCTTGTGTTGAGGAGGTTTAATACTGCCTAACATATTTGATAAGCAGGTCCCTACTCTTAACAACCCCTGAGTCGTAATCCTCCCTACCCTCATACTCTAGGGATATCCACCCATTGAACCCATGCCTCCTCAATATCTCGAAGACCCTGTCGTAATCTATGTCTAATGTGTACCATACGCCTCCGCCGAAGTATGTCTTGGCGTGGACCATGGCTGTATATGGTGCTATTGCTTCAAGTTGATTATACGTGTCCTCTATGAAGTTGCCCGTATCCATTATTGCCCTAAAGTACTTTGAATTTATGTCGTTGAACATCCTAACCATGTATTGGGCCTTGGCGCTTATGCCCCAGTGGTTCTCAAGGCCAAGTATTATGCCTAGGTCCTCGGCCACAGGTATCAACATGCCTATAGCCTCCTCAACCCACTTTAAAGCATCCTCATCCGTATAGCCGGGTATTGGTGGTTCAACACCCCTATTCCTCATTAGGTCGTCGAAATTCGGTATGGTCCTCCACCTACCTGAATTAACCCTAATTATGGATGCCCCAAGTACATAGGCCTTATTTAACCACTCCTTAACCCTCTCAACCTCCTTAACCCTAGCGTCCCTCGATGGGTTTACGAAATTGTTATGTATGGCGACTGCATATATGTCTAGGCCCAAGCTAAAGGCATACCTCTTAACCTCCTTAAGCTCACTCACGGGAAGCTCCCTTATATGGTCCTCCAGTATTTCAACGCCGCCGAATCCGTGTCTAGACGCCTTATCTAGGTAGTAGTATATTGGCTGTTTTGTCCGTTCAAAGTGCCAGTATGAGTATGTTGAAACCCCCAGATTCATATAGGCCTCAGCGGCCTGAAGTTAAATGCATAGTGCCTTAACTTAAAATGAAACTTGGTATTACCTGACCTGAAATCAGCGAGTCTAAGGCCTCCCTAAACCTACTAACGGCATACTCACCCCTGTAGATAACAACCTCAGCTGGCCTTAACCTACCATTATAGTTGCTGCTCATTGAATATACATACGCGCCCGCATTATGTATCACTATTAGGTCGCCCTCCTTAACCCTTGGCAACTCCCTATTGATCGCAATCTTATCAGTATTCTCGCATATTGGCCCAACCACATCAACGGCCTCTACCTCGCCGCCACCATTGCATACGGTAATGTGGTGGTATGCGCCATATAGCATGGGCCTGATGAGAATGTTCATGCCTACGTCAACGCCGACGAAGGTCCTATTTCCCTTCCTCTTAACCTCAGTAACTTTAGCTAACAGGTAGCCTGCATTACCAACAATGAACCTCCCAGGTTCAACCCACAGTTCACCTGGGAAGAAACCCTTAAGCGAGCTTAGCTTATTGAGGTCGAGGGGCTTCTCATCAGGCTTGTAAGGTATGCCGAAGCCGCCGCCCATGTCGAAGTACCTTATCTTGATACCAACCTCACCCTCTATGGCCTCTGCATATTGTTTAAGTAGCTCAGCTATCTTGATGAAGTAGTCTGAGTCAAGCACATTACTACCCATCATTGTATGTATTCCAAATTCCTCAACACCAATAGACTTAGCTAACCTATAGGCCTTGACTGCATCATTTAGGAACATGCCAAATTTACTACCCTCACCAGCCAACGTAACCCCGGGGGCGAAACCCCTCCCATAGCCTAAATCTACCCTGAAGAAAACTAGCCTAGGTTTATAGCCTAGTAATAGTACCCTCTCAAATTCCCTCACCGAGTCGAAGTTGAATAGGACCCCTGCATTAACCCCATATTTAAGGTCCTCAATAGACCTATAAGCACCCGTATACAATATGTCGCCTGGCCTAAAGCCAGCCTTTAATGCTAGAAATATCTCACCTGGCGATGATGCATCAGCCCCTGAGCCAAGCCTCCTAAGGAAGGCTAATATTGCTAGGTTTGCATTAGCCTTTATCGAATAGAGGACCCTGGCCCCAAGGCTATCCCTAATTGCTTTGTAATTCTCCTCAACCTTACCAAGGTCATATACGATTAGTGGCGTATTGAATTTATCGGCGAGCTCCATTAAGTCTACACCCCCAACTACACAATTATCCATATGCTAGCCAACTGGTCATCTTTTAAAAACGTTAGGCGTTGTATGAAGTTGTGTGTAGGATATTTGCATTTTCAGGCATCGGTAAGGTGGGTGAATTGGCTGTAAGGGGCCTTTCAGCCATTAGAAGCTCAGCCGAACTTGACCCATTGGGCCCAGGCGGGGTAACTAACCATAGTGATGGCTGGGGATTTACAGTCGTTAACTATGGTGGGGATAATGCATTAAGGCTCCACTACAGGTCGTTAACCCCAATATATAGGGATGGTGGCTATGAATCTTTTAAAGCCATCTTAAGCAGCATGTTGAAAGCCGGCGAATCCTACGGCATATTCCACGTATTGAACGCCGCCGACAAGAGGCTGATCAGGATTTATAATGTCCACCCCTCGGTGGTTTATGTTAATGGTGGTGAACTCCACGTGGTCCATAACGGCGTCGTCAACAAATACGCGCTCCATGGCGTGCTTATTAAGGCATATGGGCTGAGGCTAAATGTTGAAGACCTATCAGATACATACGTGTTGGCGCATTTGATAGCGTCGATATTTAACGAGGTTGGTGACTTAGAGAAGGCTGTAGTAAGGCTGGCTGACGTGGTTAGAGGGGTTAATGGCCTTGAATCGGCGTTAAACACAGCAATACTGCTTATCAAACAATGCTGCGCTGAATTAATAGTGACAACAATGTATGCTGATGAAGTCTTGAATAATGAAAAGAGGAGGAAGTACTTCAACATCTTCGTTGGGAAGCTGGATAATGGGGTATTCGCGGCGTCCAGTACTCTGGTTAAGGCATATGGACTAGCCCAGCAGGGTGATGTAGTGGAGCTTGAGCCAGGTAGGGGTGAGTTAATCTACTGTAGGTTATCGCCAAGTGGTTTTAGATGCGGTGCAGCTTAGCTACTCGGTTAGGGGCTCCTTCATTATTAAAGACGCCTCATCTGCATTAACCTCAACCCTAATGCCTAGGGGCACTGGGTACGTGTTTAACCCGCCTTGGTCGCCGCCGTGGCAGCATGGGTAGTTTATGAATGATGGGGCCTTGGGGTTATACACCCTCACGGCATCTACTATTGATTCAACAATACTTCCACCAACCTGCCACTCCCTGAGCTCGGGTATTTCGCCGAAGACTATTGCATTAACCCCTCCTAAAATCCCCATCATACCCAGCGTCGTTAAGTATTCGTCAAACCTATGTATCAGTATCGGTATCTCCTCCAGGAATAGGGCCTTGCCTGCTGGATCTATTTTAAACTGGGGTATTGCCTGGGGTAGTAGGAACTTCAAAAGGTTACCCCCAATCATAATGCCCTCAGCCCTACCACCATTAACTATCCTTGGGAATGGGCCGTCTTGGAGTGGCTTAAGTTCAAGGACCTCCCCTGAAAGGATCCTTAAGGCGGCGTCCATATCCCTGGTGAACCTCCTTAACCCTGATTCACCATAGCTCGTATTCAAGTCAAGCATAGGTGCCTGGAGCGACGGCAAACCAGCCCTTGCGTAGGCTGCAGCCTGTATTGCCGTTATGTCGCTGAAGCCGACAATAACCTTGGGGTTATCCCTGATTGTATCATAGTCCAGAAGCCTAATGACCCTTAATGCGCCGCTCATACCCCTGAGGCACCATATTGCATCAACCTCATCATCCCTGAAGGCCCTCATTAAATCCGCCGCCCTAACGTCATCTGGGGCTGAGTGGAACCACCTATTCATGGCGTATTTTACAGTGTCCCCAAGCTTCACCTTAAAGCCCCTCTTCCTCAGATAATCAATGCCCAGGTTCAGTGATGATGCACTGCCTGGATAGCCAGGCGGCGCCGAGGGGGCTATCAGCATTATTGTTGAACCAGGCTTAAGCCTCCTAGGCTTAACCTTATACCTCATAGATAGTTGGCAATCCCAGATTTTAAAGCTTGGCCTAAGGCGGGTTGTGTATGGTGCATTATGTGTAGTGGGCTTTGTGGATAATTTTTATTAAGCCAATGTTAGGGCGAGGCTATGGGTATGTGGGGATTTCTCGAAGGCTTAATACTGGGTATTGTGCAGGGCATTAGTGAGTGGCTTCCTGTAAGCAGTAAAACCCAGATAATGATAGCTTCAATATACCTGCTTAGGCTCTCGTTTAACCAAGCCTACGCAATGGGCCTAATCCTGGAGGCTGGCACCGTGGCCGCGGCGGTAATATACTTCAGGAGGGAGGTTTGGGGCATTTTGAAGGCGCTATTCATGAGGGGTAGCGAGTACGATAGAATGCTCCTCAAATACGTC
>CAYFHR010000036.1:0-9918 GCA_964343155.1 uncultured Thermoproteaceae archaeon
TACTTAACATGCAGGCTTGAGAGAGGCCCTAAGGAAGCCAATGAAGGTAAATTAGCCCTATTCTGCGGCGGCTATAAAGGCGACTACGACTCGGTAATAGGCCTATTAAATGACTTGGGTGAACCAATATTCGTTGGAGATCACGCCCAGGCAACGATGCTTAAGCTGATAAGCAACATGATAGGCACTACGATAGTTGTCTTAAACGCCGAGATTGCGTCCGTGATAAGGGCCGCTGGGATAGATCCAGAGGTTGCGGTCAGGGCACTATCCATGGGCGGCGCTAACAATGCCCAACTCTTCAGGCTCCTCTGGCAGGTTAAGAAGAGCCACGAGGAGTCATTCTCACTTGAGCTGGCTCAGCACGTTGTCCAAATGGGTATTGAATCATCTAAGAGGTATTTTAAAATCAGGTCACTGCCATTGACTGAGCTGGCAAACATAATTATGGTAACCGCCAAGTCGATGGGCTTTGGAGCTAAGGATGTCTCGGAGGTTTCGAAGCTCCTAGACATCATAAATGGACAATAACTCCACAACATTACCCAGGTCAAAAGGCCATATAAAGTGCCTGGATATAGCAGGGCTTCCATAAACCACAACCCCTCATTAACCCATACGCCTCATTATTCTCAACATCAGGCCTAACCTAAAATGCGCCTCAGTGGCGCATTTGAAAGAGGTGTCTAGGCTTCTCACCATATGCCTCCACAGCACCATTAACTATGATTAGTACCTTAGCCACAGCCATTAGATTTACCTTAAAGTACTAAGCCTTTCTTTATAAATATGAAGATTCATAAGGGCAATCTTTAAAACTTCAATTTACTATGTTATTATATAGATGTTTAATAAAGATTAGTGCCTTGCCTTAACCTAGATTTCGCCTAAGGGCCTGTCCTGTCAACTTAGGGGCTTAATATCGATTACCTTGCCGTTGCTGTCCCTGACTACCTTAGCCTTGGGGTGTATGTAGTCTCTGGGGGCCTTTGGGAAGGCTTCAAGGTACTTGTTAAGTACCTTAGGTATCTTCACTGTTCCATCCTCCTCCTGGTTGTTTTCAAGTATGGCTGTTATTGTCCTTTCAACGGCTATGGCTGTGCTATTTAACGTATGCACATACTCCCTCCTCATACCCTTCCTAACAACCCTAATGCCAAGCCTATACGACTGCCAGTCCGTAACATTGCTGCAGGACGCCATCTCCCTAAACATGCCCTGGGCCGGCATCCAGGCCTCCAGGTCATATTGCTTGGCGGCTGTCCTGGACATCTCCCTTGGGCAAACTAAGACGACCCTGAAGGGTATTTCAAGGCCCTTCCATATTTCGACGAGGTTCTTCAAAAGCTCCTCATGCCACCTCCAGCTCTCTTCAGGTAGCGAGAATACGAATTGCTCAACCTTGTAGAATTGGTGGACCCTGAAAATCCCCTTAAGATCCCTATTACCGGCCCCAGCCTCCCTCCTGTATGATGGTGAGAAGCCTGCTAGAAGTATCGGTAGGTCCCTTTCAAGGAGCTCCTCACCCCTATACAATGCGGCCAGCGGATGCTCAGCGGTACCTATTAGGTATAGTTCATTATCGACGGTGTATATTGCGTCCTTTAGGGCTTCGAAATCTATTACAGACGTTATGGCTTCGTAATTCAACATGTGTGGTGGGAGGACTAGCCTAAAACCCCTCTGGGTTAGGAAATCTATGGCGTATAGCGATAGTGCCAGGTTGAGCCAGGCTATGTCGTCGAAGAGGTAGAAGAACCTGCTCCCAGCAACCTCACTGGCCTTGGCCGTGTCGCCTAGTTTAATGACCTTCTCAAGCATATCAGCATGGCCTACAGGCTCCCAGGCAATGACGTCGTATTCAACGCCGCTCAACCTCTGCGAGGCCTCATTCAGCATTCCTGCCCAGACCTTAGGCCTACCGTAATACATTAAGGCAACCTCATCGGCATCCTCCCTACCGCAGACCTGGTAGACTGACTCATGTATTAGGTTTGGGAACCTCCTAAGTAGGCCGCCTCTAGCGTCCTCAACCTCCTTAAGCCTGGCCTCAGCCCTCTTAAGCTCCTCAAGGACCCTGTTAGCCTCGCCTATCAGGCTCTGCCTAGCCTCAGGTGGGGCCTTGGATATTTGGCTACTTAACATGTTCCTCCTATGCCTAAGCTCATCAACATTAGCCTTAATGGACTTCCACTCATTATCAAGCCTCAGGAATTCATCAACCAAACCCTCATCATACCCCCTCCACTTGAGCATCCTCCTAACCTCATCAGGCCTACTCCTTAAGGCCTCCAACACACTCCAACTCACTTAACCCACCTAGGCGAATAACCTATTGGCGCTACCATTTAAGCACTACCTAATTGCCGTAAATTAACTCACCCAGGATTTTAAGGTACTTAACACGGTCCCAGGGCCCCTTAACGGGGAGTATTTGGGCCCTGGCATTACCCTTAACAACAGACCTAGGTATAATCAATATTGCATTAGCCATATTTAGCAATTCGTCCAGTGCCTCGCCTAGAGCCTCGGCATACTTAGCAGTTAGTGAGGCAATGACTAAGTCGTAGCCTCTAATAATCCCCAGCAATTTTTCACCAATACCCATCCTCCTTGACCATTCGGTAAGCTGGGCCCTGTTAAGCGAGTTTAAGGAGGCCTCGTAGGGTATTATCACGGTATCGCCCTTTATGACGCCATACCTGCCGCTTATTACATATAAGTCAACCCTCTTGCCAACCCCCTCAAGGGCCTTAGTGAGCTTAACCATAGCCCTGAACGATTGGCCTATATACATTTCAATGGCCGGCCTGGCGAAGTCGCCGAGTATTGGCCTATATACGTCCTCCATCTCTATATCAAACCCAGGAATGTTTAACCCATAGGCCCTCAGCCTTCTAACCAATGCCCAATAGTCAATGCTCTTGCCTTCAGTACAGTTGGTTAATGTAAGGATGCGTTCAGCCGAGTTTAGCAGGGCCCTTAATGTAGCCAGGTTCATGGCTGGCCAGGCGCAGCGTTAATTAAAGGCTGTTTAAGGCTTACCTGGTGTGATGAGGAGGCATTTGCATGAGGGATGATTTAAGCCGGAACTACTGACCACAAACCCCAACAATCTAAGGCAGGCCTAGTTACGGCTGTGTAATAGGTAAGTAATGTGGAGTTCTAGGGCAAAAAGTATTTAAATGCGCCATTGATTGTCGACTTGTCTTAAGGTGATGGCTTGAAATGTCGTTTAGGCCTGATATAGAGGAGAAGATTATGAAAATGATGCCTCCAGAGGCCAGTATATCTAAGATAGTTTTCGAGGGGCCATACGTAGCAATATACGTCAACAACCCAAGGTTCCTGGCATCGAGCGGCGAGGTCGTTAAACTACTGGCTAAGGAGCTTAAGAAGCACATAGTCATTAAGGGTGATGAGAAGGCTAGGAAGCCTAAGGAGGACGCTGTTAAGTTCATTAGGGATAAGGTTTCTGAGAGCGGCAATTCGATAGACAAGATCTTCTTCAACGATAAGCTGGGTGAAGTCTACATATATTTGACGAAGCCCCAGGTGCCTAAGGGCCTTGAGAAGGATATATTCACGGAGACTGGGTGGAAGCCCGTCCTAATACCGACAGCCCTGGACATGGCTAAGGGCCTTCCGAGGAGGGACATAGACATTGTGAACACCATAGATGAGAAGGCTGCGCCAGATAGGGCTGAATTCCTCAGGGAAATAGGCCTAAGGATACATAGGGCTCCAGTGTACAGGAACGAGTACGTTAAAGTAACCTGCCTAGGGGCCTGCTTTGAAGTGGGTAGGAGCGCTATACTTGTTGAGACCAGTGAAAGCAAGGTCCTCCTAGATGCTGGCGTTAAGCCATCGGGCTCGGGCCCAGATAAGGCGCCATTCTTCGACCAGGTCGACTTAGATGAATTAGACGCAGTCATCATAACCCACGCCCACCTGGACCACATAGGCATGCTACCATACCTCTACAAGTATGGTTATAGGGGGCCCGTATACATGACGCCGCCGACGAAATACCTAATGGAGATACTGCTTAACGACTACATAAGCCTAGCATCTGAGAGGGGCTTCATGCCGTATAACGAGTCCGACATAGTTAATGCACTATACCACACAGTAACCATAGACTACGGCGTCGTGACGGACATTTCACCTGACATAAAGTTGACGCTCTATGATGCAGGCCATGAGGTAGGCTCCTCGCTAGTCCACCTGCATATAGGTAATGGGCTATATAACATCGTATATACAGGGGACTTCAAATACGCCCCCTCAAGGCTACTTAACCCAGCCCACACAAGCTTCAAGAGGGTTGAGCTACTCATCATGGAGTCTACATACGGCGGCAAGGATGATGTCCAGAAGCCTAGGGATGAGGCGGAGGCCGAGCTCATAGACGTGGTCAATAAGACCCTTGAAAATGGGGGCAAGGTCCTCATACCAGTCTTCAGCACGGGGAGGGCCCAGGAAATATTACTGATACTGAATGACGCAATGGCGTCTGGTAAACTCGTAAAGGCCCCAATATATGTTGACGGCATGGTGCTTCAGACGCTTAACGTACACATAATGTTCCCCGAGTACTTAAACAATACTGTGAAGGAGTACATTTACGACGGCGTCAACCCATTCATGTCAGACTACGTTAAGCCCGTTGAAAGGGCTAGGAACCCTGAGAAGAGGCAGGAGCAGATAGCCCAGATACTTGAAGGGCCCCCATCAATAATACTTGCACCGCACGGAATGCTGAGCGGCGGCCCTGCATTAGACTACTTCGTCCACATGGCAGACGACCCTAAGAACAGCCTAATCTTCGTGTCATACCAAGGTGAGGGGACGCTGGGTAGGAGGCTTATTCAGGGTGAACGTAAGGTTAAGGTTAGGTACTACGACACGGACCTCAACATTAACGTAAACATGAACGTATTCCATGAGCCGGGCTTCTCAGGCCATAGCGATAGGAGGCAGTTAATGAATTACGTCGCTAAGATTGAGCCAAGGCCCCACAAGGTTATGCTAGTCCACGGTGAACCAGCCAAGTTGATGAACCTAGCCTTAAGCATAGAGCTTAAATACAAGATAGATACAATAATGCTAAGCCACATGGAGTCCGTAAGGCTTGTTTAAGCATTTTAAACCCCACATACGGTCTATGTGAGGATGCCTAGGCTGAGGGAATTGCTTAAGGGCAAGATACCTGACAGGCTATTGAACCTGGCCCCAACGGGCTTCGACATAGTTGGCTCTAGGGCTGGGGCTGTGGCAATAGTTGAAATCCCTGAGGAGCTTGAAGAATACAAGTATGTTATAGCCAATGCCGTGGCATCGATGGCCAACAACGTCAGGGTCGTCCTGAGGAGGATTGGGCCCAGGAGCGGGGAATATAGGCTATACCGCTACGAGGTCCTTTGGGGTAGTGGAAGCACTGAGGTTATACATGTTGAAAACGGCGTAAGGATTATGCTTGACCCAGTTAAGGTGTTTTTCTCACCCAGGGACCAGTACGATAGGGCTGATGTAGCTAAACTGGTTAAGGATGGGGAGGTCATAGCCTACCTATTCTCCGGAGTAGCCCCATATGCATTCGCCATACTTAAGGAGAGGCCCAGGGTATTTGCAATATATGCCGTCGAGATAAACCCTGAGGCGGTAAGGTACGCTGAGGTTAACGTTAGGTTGAATAAGGCATACGGCAAGGTAATACCCGTTGAGTATGATGCAGGCAGCTTCTGTGAAAAAATGCCCAGTAGGTTCGACAGGGTCTTAATGACGCTCCCCCTGGGCGCCCATAGGTATTTGAGGCAGGCATTAATGTGCATTAAGAGCGGGGGCATAATACACTTCTACCATACTGGGCCTGAGGAGGAGCCCTTCAGCGAAGCCTACAGGGTCATTAACGGGCATTGTGCGTCAATGGGCGTCGACTGCATTGTTGTCGGCAGGAGGATTGTTAGGGAATATGCCCCTAGAGTATATAAGGTTAGGGTTGATTTTCAAGTATTGAAGAGGGGGTAGGCCTATATGAACCTTGGAACCTCCTCCCTCCTACCACCCTGCTCCTGGCCGCCCAACCTATGTTCGAAATATAGCCTTAATATCTCAGGCACCTCACCCGACGCATCATACTTCTTAAGTAGTTCGAGGTACTGCCCCGTGTGTTCAATATCTATCTTAATGAAGTTTATCGCCAACTCCCTCAGCTTAGATTCAAGGTCCTTAAGCATGTCGGTCGTCATTATTGCTGTTATCAGCGGGTTATTTAGCCAGGACTCGAAGTCGCGGGCAGTGCGCTCAATGTAATATATCATTGCCTGCGCTGAAAGCAGTAGCGTGTACCTATCCTGGTCCTTAACATAGTCCGCATACTTGGTTAACTCATCTATGACCTTCTTCTGCGTTAAAATCCACCCATCCAGCCTACTTATGAGCCCCCTAATATGGGCCCTTACTTGGCTCTCAATGCTCATAGATTTTCAAAATCGTAATGAGGTATATAAACCTTTGCACGCATTAATTAGCCTTAGTAGCCCCCATTGCGTAAAATAAATTAAAGGCATGTCGAGGAGCCTAACCTGTGGAAAATACCATCAGGCTACCTGCAGTGGAGTATAAGATAGCCATAAGGGTAGCCACAGGGGGTCCTGTTAGGTTAAGTGAGTTGGCGGGCGAATTGGGCGTCGATGAGCAGAGCTTAATGAGGAGTATCGAGACCCTGAGGAGCCTAGGGCTAATCGACGTCGACAAATCATACGTACAGGTCGTTGAATTGACCGATGAGGGTAGGGCATACCTTAACGGAAGCCTACCTGAGGAGGAACTTTTAAGAATATTAACTGAACGTGGGGGTGAAGCCCCTTTAAAGGATATTCAAGAGGCATTGGGCCAGAGGTCCACAATAGCGCTATCCAACCTCAGTAAGGCCAATGCCGTTAAGGTGGAGGGAGGTGTTGTCAAGTTGACTAACCCTGAGGCTGCGCGCAGCTACTGCAGTAGGTTAAGGGGTGGCCTAGCTGCGGTAGCTGATGGAAGGCCTATTGAAGGCGATTTATTGAGGGAATTGACCAGGAGGAGGCTTGCCTCTGTTAGGAGGAGGGCTTCAATGAGCCTTAAGCCTACAGGTAAGTTAACTGAAGCTTACCTGAACGGGTACCTAGAGCCCCTAAATGCTGTAACCTACCTAACACCCGAAGCCATTAAGTCTGGGGCTTGGAGGAGCATGGCTCTAAAACCCCTCAACGTCAATGTAGAGCTCCCAACCCTAGATATACCGGTTAGGCACTACTTCATGGAGTTCATCAAGATGCTTAAGGAGGTTTACGTGTCAATGGGGTTTGAGGAGGTTGAGGGGCCCTACGTTGAGTTGGAGTTCTGGAACTTCGACGCACTCTTCCAGGCCCAGGACCACCCAGCCAGGGAGATCCACGACACATTCTTCATAAAGTCCAGGTTAAAGTACTGGGAGGAGCCCCCTAAGGCTATAGTGGAGAATGTTAAGGGTGTTCACGAGGCTAAGTGGGGTTACAGATGGTCGCTGGAGAAGGCCCTATCGCTCATCTTAAGAACCCAGACAACGGCAGTGTCTGCTAGGGAACTGGCCAGGAGGGGTGATGGTGAATACAGGGTCTTCACAATAGACAGGGTCTTTAGGCCTGAGGTCCTTGACCAGAGGCACTCCATGGAGTTCCACCAGGCCGATGGAATAATAGTTGGGAGGGGGTTAACGTTCAAACACCTGCTGGGCTTCCATGAGGAGTTCGCCAAGAGGCTAGGTATGGCTGATGTGAGGTTTAGGCCAAGCTACTTCCCATTCACCAGCCCAAGCGCGGAGATATACTTCAAACACCCAAGGCTTGGGTGGATTGAGGTTGGTGGAACTGGAATATTCAGGAGGGAGGTTGTGGAACCCCTCGGCGTGAGGGATTCGTCAGTATTAGCCTTCGGGATGGGGGTTGAGAGGATTGCAATGGTGATAATGGGTATAGACGATATAAGGGACTTAATGGGGGTAGACTTAGCCAACCTAAAGGCAATGTACCCAAGGCTCACCAACGCACTTGGATTTATCTATAAACAGGTTTAATTTTACTAATGTAAAGAATCTAAATAGATCTTTATTCCTATAAGTTGAATAAACTTTATTAACACCCCTCCCAGTAGACTCTAAACCTGGAGGCGGGGCCTGTGCCTCTACACTGTGACGAATATAGACTGTGGAGCGAGGTAAATGACTTGATCTTCGATGGAATATTTAAACAGCTAGACGATATAACCATTAACGAGGCTAAGATATTGTCGTCGTTCGCCCAGGAGGATTATGAAAACTACGTTAAAGTCATCTACGGTAAGAATTACTTAGATAAATTATGTAGGCTTAAACAGGAGGGTAAGCTTCAGCAAAGCATCTCAGATTGGTTATCGCTGTGGCTCGTTAAATGGAGGCAGAGGGTTAAGTTAATGTTTAGGAATATTAGCGATGAGGCGCAGGAGGCTGATAATGAGCAGATCAAGGTCCTTGGGAAGAAGGGCTTATCATACATACAGAGGCTTGTTAAGAAGGCGCTGGTTGAGAGCAGTGAAATATGTGGAATAGGCGTATTGTCAACATACATTACAGCCCAAGTGGCCAGAGAGCTTATAGATAGGTATGGTTTAGGGCAGGCATTAAGCATGGTTAAGGGGCGTGACCCTAGGGTAGCTCAAATTGTTGTGAGCAGGGTCCGTGAACTATCGCAATCAACACAACCCCTAATAATGGTGTTCCTTAAAGTTAACGACAATGAAGTCAACGTCTATTAGGGCTATTGCCCTTACCCATAAGCTCCCTATAATGCCTAATCCTCTCCTCATTAGTCGGATGCTCCTTAATAATGTTAACCCATGGGTTATTCCTTAAAGTTTTAACAACCTCAGACACATGTTGACGTAACTTTAAGGCCCTACTTAACCCTAATACTTAAAATAACTAATAGGGAGTTATATTCATTTAAGATGCCAGTTATGTGGTTATTCAGCTAAGCTTAACCTTCAAATGCCCTAGGTGTGGCAGTAACCTGGTTATGAGGGAGTATAGTAAGCATGTCCAGGTCTATTGCCCAAACTGCATGTTGAGTATAACCGTCAGTAAGCGCCTTATGTTGACTAGGCACGTGGATTACGATAATAGGCGCTTTGACTGGGTTAGGGCCCTCGAATTCCTCTACGAACTCATCCAGGAGAAGGCTACATACAGCAGTTAACCTACGGGTACAGCTTAATTATCCTATCATACCTAACCTCCCAATTGACCTTAGCCTTCCTTGAAATCTCATCAAGCCTCTTCATAACGTCGCCGCTAAGCTTAACATCAACGCTAGCTACATTATCCTCCAGGTGCTCAACCCTCGTCGCACCTATTAAGGGCACTATTGTTACCCCAAACTCCTCGCTCTTCCTCAAGATCCACGCTAAGGCCAGTTGAGCATCAGTCACTCCAAGCTCCTTGGCTAACTCATGGAATTCGGCCATGGCCTTAATAGTCTCTGGAGTAAGGTACCTCCACCTTATCTCATCCACGTAGCTGGCCCTCGACATTTCAGGAATACCCCCCAGGTACTTGCCTGTTAAAACGCCCTGGGCCAACGGTATGTATGCAGCTATGCCTAAACCATACTTCTTGGCTAGGGGTATCTTATCCTTCTCGATATCCCTCTCGATTAGGTTGTATGGCTCCTGCATGGCTATGAAGGGTAGGTGTATTTGCCTTGAGTAGCCCACAATGTACTCTATGTCGTCTGGGTGGAAGTAGCTTTCACCAACATAGTGAACTAAACCCTCCCTGACCAGGTCCAGCATGGTGTCGAGGGTCTCCTCAATTGGAGTTGTTGGATCAGGCCTATGCATGTAGTATAGATCGACGTAACTCAC
>CAYFHR010000037.1:0-9893 GCA_964343155.1 uncultured Thermoproteaceae archaeon
GATGTTTTTAAGCCTGGCCTCAATGTCGCTCAACATAGGTAGTATGTCCTGTGGGTTTAGGTAAATCAACTCGCTACCATCCAGTGGGCACCTGTAGTTGTATAGCAGGGCGTCGTCTGGGGTGTATCTCTTGAAGCATATGGGGCATATGTAGGCTGGGCCTGCGGAGAACTGGTCCATTAACCTGGATATTTTATCCAATACGCCATTAATGATGTTTACGAGGTGCCTTTTAATATTCTCCTTTTTAACAGACCAGACCTGCTCAAGCCTACCCGCAGCCTCATCATACTCCTCCGCCACCTCCGCAATCCTTATGTTGAAGAGGAGTTGTAGGGCCCTCCTGACGTCTATTGCATTGTAGCCCACTATGGATGTCAGCTTATCGTCAGTCATTGATTCATTTCTAGAGAGTAGGGTGTTGAATATCGCTATGGTCAATTTGGCCAACTCATCGTCGTTAAACTCCAATAAGGCCCTCCTATGGATATAGCTCCTGACGAGCTCTAGATACGTCTGCACCCGTGGACTACGCCTAGTGGTTGATAAAAATTACTCAAGCAGTAGGGTTTATAACCCCTAACATTAGGCGATTAACGTATGTCATCCGGAGGCCTATTGACGTCAAGCCTACTGCAGGCTGGTTCACTTGAGCTTACAGGCGATTTGGTAGATAAGCTGAGGGGTAAGGTGCTTGACGTAATAATAGTTGGTGGTGGGCCAGCGGGCCTAAACGCAGCCATATACGCCGCAAGGTTTGGCCTAAGCGCCCTGGTAATTACAGAGGAGGTTGGTGGGCAGGTTGGTAAGGCTGGCTGGGTTGAGGATTACCTGGGCTACACCAGGATAACTGGGCCTGACCTGGTCAATAAGTTTGAGGAGCACGTCAAATACTACAACGTACCCATCCTAGTCGATGTCGTTGAAAGGGTTGTTAAGGAGGGGGACCTATTCAGGGTCACCACAATGTCCGGCGACGAATTCCTATCAAGGACAGTCATCATAGCTGTTGGGGAGAAGAGGAGGAAGCTGAATGTGCCAGGTGAAGACAAGTACAACGGCAGGGGGGTCAGCTACTGCGCGCCGTGTGATGCGCCTCTATTTAAAGGCAAGGTGGTTGCGGTGGTTGGCGGAGGTGATTCAGCAGCGTCCGCTGCACTACTCCTCACAGAGTATGCAACCAAGGTTTACCTGATACATAGGAGGGATAAGTTGAGGGCCCAGCCCATGTACCAGCAACTACTTTTGAAGAACCCGAAGATTACGATAATCTGGAATACCGTTGTTAAGGAGCTTAAGGGTGATAAGGTCCTTAAATCAGCGGTGCTTCAGAGGGTTGATACAGGTGAGGTATTTGAACTACCGATAGACGGCATATTCGTCGAGATAGGTGCAGACCCACCAGTCGAATTCTTCAAATCCATAGGCCTAGAGCTGGAGAATGGCTATATAAAGGTCAACCACCTAATGGAAACCAGCATACCTGGAATATTCGCGGCCGGCGATTGCGTAAACCTGACGCCTAGGGGATTCAGGCAGATTATAGTTGCCGCGGCACAAGGGGCCCTAGCGGCATACTCAGCATACAATTATATTCTGAGGAATTACGGCCAAAATAGGCCTAGCGAGGTGGAGGGCCTTAAATTAACAAACACGTAATTACAACCCCACTCTATAATGAACATCTATAAAGTGTGGGGACTGTAGCCGATTTCAAGGTGCTTAATCCACATTCCACTACTGTTAATGGCGATTCCTCTTTAACCTCTACTATCATTAAATAATGTTTAAATAAGCCTAGTTCCTGGAGGCTCATGGAGATAGTCTGTAAGTTTTGTGGGAAGGTGCTGACCAGTACATATGAATACTATGTGCATTACATTAGGGAGTGTAAGTCTATGCCTAAGACGAGGAGGTGCCCTATCTGTGGGGCCAAGTTCCCGTCAATAAGGCTTCTTAAAGTACATTTAGTTAACGAAGCCTTGGTGGAGGCTAAGCATAGGGCGCTTTTAATAGCTAGGTTTAGTTGACCTAAACCACTATTTTAATGCCTTTAGGCCTCCTCCTGATGAGCTCCTGTATTGTTATGGCCTCACCGCCCGCAGCCTTAATCTTCTCAATAGCCGACCTGCTGAAGCCCCACGCAGCCACAGTCACCTTCTTGCTTAAGACGCCTCCTCCAAGTACCTTACCGGGGACTAGGACCACGTCGCCGTCGTTAACCACTCTATTTAACTTACCTACATTAACCACAACCCTCTTCCTCCTCGGCCTTGAGAGGATTTCGGCAGCTCTCTTAAATACAGGCATCTTATATTCACTACCCGCCTTCTCCAGCAGTCTCACTGTTAATCTCAGGTACCTGTTCGTTGCCTGTAAATCCACATGCCCTGCCTATGTTTCTCTTTATAAACTTAACCCATCACCGTTTTAACCATGGAGCCGTGGAGCCCTATGCAATATGCATTAGCCCTAACGCTAGCCCTGGCGCTCATAATGGATTACCTATACCCTAGGCATTCAGGCGTACTGTATCTTACGCACCCAGTCCACTTAACATACGCCATAGCGGCTAATATGCATAGGCCCTATTCAGGTAGGGTTAGGGGTGTTGCCGTATGGTTTACCTCAGTGGCGCCGATCCTGGCCGCCTACATAGCCCCCATCATAATCCTGCTTAAGTTGAATGAAGGCCTAGCCTCCACAATAATCTTAATAATATATTCAGCATATGTTGTTAAGCTATCCCTCTCACTAAAACTGTTAATCGACATTGTACGCGAGTATGTTGCGCATGTTAAGCTGGGTGATTGGAATGGAGCCAGGGCTGTTGCTCAACAGATTGTTAGGAGGAATGTGTGGGCCCTGGATGAGGGCCATGTCAATTCGGCCGTCGTGGAATCCCTCTTCGAAAGCATAGTTGACGGATTCACATCACCCCTAATGTACCTCCTACTCCTAGGGCCGCCAGGGGCCCTCCTTCAAAGGCTGGCCAACACAATGGATAGCGCATTGGGCTATAGAGACCCAGAATATCTGAGGGAGGGGTGGTTTTCAGCCAGGGTTGATACAGCCTTAAACTACCTACCCGCCAGGTTGACGTCATTGATGCTTATTGCGCTATCGCGTAGGCGTGGCCTAGGCATGGTTTTGAAGGCGAGCAGCGTAGATAGCGTTAATGCTAGGTGGGTCTTTTCAGCAGCATCAGTGGCCCTAGGTATTGTCCTTGAGAAGCCTGGCGAATATAGGGTTGGTTCAGGTGAATTACCTTCAATAGGCGATGTTGAGAGGAGTATTAGGCTTGCCGAAGCTTTAGCAATGCTGTCAATCGCCATATCTATAGCATTAGCTTCAATAATAGGCAATCCACTGGGCATTCTAGGGATCCTACTTAATAATGCACGTTAACGTTTTAAAACGAAGTACGCCTACGCATCAACATGCCTATAACGGGGGATGAACTTAAGGCGATACTCAGGAATTACCCAACTGGAGTCACGATAGTGACCACTACGTATAATGGGGTGTACTATGGGTTGACCGTGAACTCCTTCACGTCAATATCGCTAAACCCACCCCTCGTAATGATTGCCATTGATAAAAGGGCCGCGAGCCATGATGCAATAGCCAAGTCGGGCATATTCGCAGTCAACATACTCCCATACGACATGGCTGACCTAGCCGTGAGGTTCGCCACGGCACCGCAGCAGGAGAGGTTTAAGGGCCTTGAAGTCTTTACGGCACGCACAGGGGCGCCTATAATTAAAGGCTCCTTAGCATACCTGGACTGCAGGGTCTATGCACAATACGAGGGCGGTGACCACACAATATTCCTAGGCCTAGTTGAGGAGGGCAAGGTCCTTAACAATAAGAAACCCCTAATATACTATAATAGGAGTTACTTGACAATACCTTAAATCACCAACAATGATCCTCCATGTTGAGGTTCTTAGAATACCAGCTCCTCATAATTTAAATACGCCTACGAGGCCCCTTACAATTAATGTAGCTAACGCAAACTTCGCGTCCATTGATGATAATACCGCCTTCCTCAAACCCCAGGATAGCATTGATCTAGGCAGTATCGATGTGATCCTCCTCAATGCATATTCGCTATACGTCAACTGGTCTAGGTTAAGCCTGTTAAGCCAACTGCGCCTAAGGAACCTCCCTAAGACGCTTTCGAATTCCTTAACGTAGGCTGGCTCATCGCTCATGTGCCTAGCCAGTATTATGGAGGATATCATGGCTGTGTTTATGCCTGCACCATTAGTCGGTATTACTGTGCCTGCCGCATCACCCACCAAGAATGCGCCACTGCTAGCTATCCTCGGTAGTGGTTTGGAGGTGGGTATGGTCTTCATGAATATGGTCTTCGTTAGGGGCCTTAGGCCGAGTATCTTCAACATCTCCAGGTGGGCCTCATATATGTTGAATCCCCCAAACCACACAACATCAGCCCTAGCCCCTAGGCCAACATTACTTGTACCATCACCCCTTGGGAAAACCCATGCGAAGCCCCCTGGAGCCAGCTTGGGGTCTATCAGTATTAGGATTTCGTCGTCTGAAAGCCTCCAATAACCCCTAGCCCTCTGGCTTGTAACCACTGCAAGTTCACGTGGAGGGTATTTGTACCCTGTGACGAGGCTATGCACAGTTGATGGGTATGAATCAGCCCCAGCCACCATCCTCGCCTGCACATACTCAACGCCGCCAACCCCCCTTACGGCGCATTTAAACGAGCCATTTATCCTTACGCACCCTTCAACAGTGGTATTGAATTTGAATGCAGCCCCCCTTGCCTTAGCCTCATTAACAATGTTTAGTATTGCAGCCTCCTTATCTATTATATGTGCTGGAAATTTGAATCTGGCTAATTCGACGAATTCTCCATTAATCCTGGCTACAACCCTGGCCTCATTAATTTCGTTTACAAGGACCTCACTACCCATGAGCCTCAACGTGTCTTTAACCCCCTCCAGCAGCTTCTCAGGGACCTCACCCTCAAGGAGGCTTACTGTTGGAACCATTTCACCACATATAATTGGCCTATACGGCGCCTTCTTATCTACGGCTATAACGTTACTTAATCCTGCGTTTAGGGCTAGTGTGGAGCCTGCTGGGCCTGAGCCGATTATCAGCAGGTCATACATCGCCACCACACCTAACGCCCAACTCCCTGAGGAGCCTTAGGTAGCGTTCATCCTTCTCAATGATCCCTGATTCAACAGCCTTCTTGAAGGCTTCATGGGCGTTGAAGCCTGAGTATATTAGGAAGCCTCCAAGGACCCAGAGTATTGAATCCAGGTTTAGTTGCGGTATTCCAGCTAGGTTAGACACCATGCCCCAGGCCCTCTGTACAAGCCTCTGATTCCTCATTAAATACTCCACGTCGCCGTTTACTAAACCGCTACACCTAGTTAATGTAGCAACCCTGTAGTCGACTGGTATCGGTAGGTTTTGGGGTAACTCAACCTTAACCCCACATGCCTTAGCCGCGTAGTAAGCCATCTTAACCGCGAATACTATCGTCTTACTGTTGCCGTCTGAGTCGAGGGCCCTGGCCAATAGTGACCATAGGTTGTTCAGGTTCGTTAAATCAACACTACCTCTGATGAATCTGCATAGTTTAGAAACCCTGGCCAGCTTAGCATCCCTACCTCTAGCCAGGTAGGGGCTGGCTGAGGCGTATTCCTCAAAGTCCCTGCAGATTTCCACAGGCCTACGCCTTGTGAAGTACCGCGAGAAGTATGCCCAATGGTCCTCACCCCTGCCCTTAAGCATGTAGCTCACTATGGAGTTCAGCACCGTTAACTTAGCCACAGTGGGGTAGTCGCCAATGGCCCTGCATAGGTCCAGTATGGCCTTAAACTGGGGGTCCCTCTCCTCAAACCTATACGCCTCGCCCAGCCCTAATTCCCTTAACGCCTCACCAATAGCCCTAACCCTATCCTCATTAATCTCCACGCCTAATCCTGAATAGGCCATTTTTATAAGCCCTCCAGGCTGCGTATATTAAGGCTACCTGGCCCATATCAATGCTGACTACAGGTGAGCCAACGGTATATAGTATGTATGTTAGGGGTAGTATGACGAGCCTAGCCCCTATGGATGCTAAGTATGCGTAGTTAAAAGCTGCGAAGGCCACTGCAATAATTATTGATGCCAAGTCGGCAACCTTCATGGGTTTAATAACATATATTACGATTAGCCCAATCCATATTAGGAATAGTTGGGCGGCAATCCTCCACATGTATATGTATAGTGGTGGTTGGTTAACCCAGATAACGCTCCCATGGCTATACGCCGCATATATGAAGCCCCCCGTCGGTGAAAGAAGCCTATATTCAACCGAGAAGGCTAACTCAACAGGTGTTAGGGATAGCGCCGCCGACAGCAATACTAGGCCAATAGCCAATGCGGCGGATCTAGAGAGGGCATTCATGGCGGCGTCACCGCAATCCTCCACAGCCCTGAGGTTAAACTAATTGCAAGCGTCAATATGAATAAACCCCACAAAACCATACTGACGACATTCATCACAATACCCGCCCCCCGCCTAGAAACCCCAGGTATACTTAATATTAGGTGGTATAGGAATTGGCCGCCGTCGAGGGGCCATGCGGGCATGGTGTTGAGCAGTATTATTATTACGTTCATTGTCCATAGCCAGTATACGAAGTTGTAGAAGGCCCTATCACTGAGGGCTACGCCTATGAATGGTAGTGATGGGTCCTGGGGGTTGTGGCCCAGGGTCAATACGTAGTTTTTAACGGCACCATTATAGTAGACCGCCAGGCTTGCCACATCACCTGGTTTGAGGCTTAGGAGCTGTATAAGCATGGATAATGTCGATACCACGGGCTTACCGTTGAGTGAAAGTATTACGCCACCGACAGGTAGGCCGGCCTGGTATGCTGGGGAGCCCTTCACAACGCCCGTTATGATGACGCCCGATAGGTAGGGTTGCAGCGGCGGTATTAAGGCTAGGTAAAGTAGGGCCACTGCAACTATTGAAAGCACCATGTTTGAGAAGACGCCTGCCCCTATCATGGATAAGACGCCTCTAAGGCCGGCCTTAGCCCTGAGGTCCTCCTCATCAACCTCAACAAACCCTCCGTAAAGTATGAATAGTGATGCGAAGAAGCCGCCGGACCTAACCCTACCCCCATGCCTAATTGCGACTGCGCCGTGTGAAGCCTCGTGGACTAGTATGCTTAGGCCCAGGGCAATTATAATCATTACGAAGGTTTCAATACCAATAGTCAAGCCAGGTATTAGCGGCGCAGCCGGCGTGAAGCTTCTTTGGGCCAGGCTTTGGGCGGCCTGGGCCCCTGAAACAGTGTGGACTGCCATTAATGTCGCCGCCACGGCGGCCGTATTCATGTAAAGCATCCTAACCATCGACGGCACAAAGCCCCAAATACCGCCAGGGCCCACTACCTGTATTGGCAATGGGACTAGGACAGGTATTGCGTAGGCCATTGATAATATGAAGAAGGCGGTCACAACCGTGAATATTACCCATGTGGGTATTTTAGATAATGCGTTTGCCAGTGGCCTTAGGAAGCCCTCAACATCATTGCTCCTAACTACTAGGGCTAGGAGGTAGTATGTCTTAGCCCTATCCCCCAAGGCCAGCTTAATCACGCCCACTGTAATAAACCAGGCGGCTATGAGCAGTAGCAATGTTTCAATACCCTGCATCAACCCCTATCAACAGGGCCTCCTTAATATCTTTATCCACAATGGTAAACAATAAAGGCTCAGCCCACACGCCCTCCCTATGGAATACTGCGTATATTTAACCAGGTCAACATTCCCACAGGTGCTTTACGATATGTTGAGGAGGGAGGGGTTGAGGCTTGAGGTTTGGGATAATAAGGGCCATGGAATGTGGGATAGGGCCGCCGCCCCACCGAAGGATGTTTTAAGGGATGCCGCGTCCAGGTGCGACGCATTGGTCGTCACGATAGGTGACGTTGTTGACGAATACGTACTAAGCGACGCCAAGGTTAAGGTCATTGCAACATACAGCGTCGGCTACGACCACATAGACCTGAACGCAGCCACCAAAAGGGGCATACCGGTTGGCTATACGCCTGAAGTACTCGTCGAGGCTGTTGCAGACTTTGCAATGGGCCTCATCATAGCGTTAGCCAGGAGGATTGTTGAGGGTGATAGGCTTGTGAGGAGCGGTGAGGCATATAGGGTTTGGGGCGAATTACTGGGCAGTGAGGTTTGGGGAAAGACGCTTGGCATACTTGGCCTAGGTAACATAGGGAGCGCAGTGGCTAGGAGGGCTAGGGCATTCAACATGGATGTAATATACTGGTCAAGGACCAGGAAGCCCTGGGTTGAATTTGCACTGAACATAAGGTATGTTGATTTAGACGAATTGTTCAGGCAAAGCGACTACCTAGTGGTCACGACTGCATTAACCCCCGAAACATACCACATAGTTAATGAGGAGAGGCTCAGGCTAATGAAGAGGACATCGTATCTAATCAACGTGGCGAGGGGGGCTGTGGTGGATACCGAGGCCTTAATTAAGGCGCTTAGAGAAGGCTGGATTGCCGGGGCCGCCCTAGACGTATATGAGGCTGAGCCATTGCCCCAGACCCACGAGCTAACGAAGTATAGTAACGTAATACTGACACCCCACATAGCCTCGGCAACCGTTGAGACGAGGAATAGGATGGCTGAGATCACGGCGTTAAACGTGATAAATGTCCTCCTCAGGGGCGGTAGGCCCATCTACCAGGCTAATAAGGTTTGATAAGGATTATTTTAAAAACCCACCCCAACCATGGGTAGTCATGGCTAATCCATGTGTTAGGTGGGAGAATAAGCTTAACACGGCTATTAAGGAGAATAACCAGTTCCAGCAGTTGAAGTTTAGGGAGAAGCTTGCAGAATGCATAGTCTACACTGCCAGGTCCCTGATCTCTGAAAGGGAGTTTGATGAACTTGACGAGTTGATGAAATACGGCCTCGACATTGCTAAGAAATACAACATGCCTGAGCTTGAGTTCCAGCTTAAGCTTATTGATGAGGAGAGGCAGAGGGTTATTAAGGCTAGGCAGGGGGCTAGGTCAAAATGATGTAGATTAGTAGAAGCATTATTGAGGCGATTACAGAGTATAGGAATTGTAACCCACCCCTCCTTGGGAAGTCTTGGGGAATGTTAAGCCTCTTTAATTTAGATACTGCCAATACAGAGGCAACAACAGTACTGTCCACTGAGGGGAATAGGGCTATCATTATGACTATGGCTGAGCCTACGGCAGCCGGTATTGGGTGTATTTGAGCCAACATGCCCATGTAGCCTACGTTAAAGGACACATAGCCTATGCCGAAGTATGGTACGTAGCCTGGCAGAATGCTTACTAGGGATTGTATTAGGCGTTCAATAAAGCTTGCCGGGGTTTGTGAAACAGCCTCCTCATACTGGGCCTCAAGCCAAGCTTCAGGCATCTTCAGGGAGTAGCCAACTATGAATGAGCCGATGTAGAGGAGTAGTACGGCTAATATGGTCCAGGACCTCAGGGAGATGAACCACCTGTAGAATAATGCCCTATTATCGGGGCTGGCCATCATTTCGCCTCAACTAGCTCAACCTTCCTCAACCTGCCGATGGTCTTATGGCTGACGTAGCCGCATTGCCTGCAAACCAACTTTAACGTAACCCTCTTAGTCACCTTATAGAATGTCTTCTGCCTAGGCTTCCTGGACGAGCCATAGCCCAGGAGCTTCCTCTCATACCTCCTCTGCCCCTCCGACAGGGTCCTCCTCTTACCGCTAACGTACTGGGTTACCGTATGTTCAGTATATGTCCTGCACCTTGGGCAATACGTCCTAATGACCTTCGGTATCTTCATCAAAGCCTTACC
>CAYFHR010000038.1:0-9658 GCA_964343155.1 uncultured Thermoproteaceae archaeon
CCTCTCCCCGTATAGCGTGCCTCCGAAGTCGTTGGCCCCGAAGAACATCGCCAGCTGGGCTGCCTCAAGGCCGTTTGTAAGCCAGCTGGACTGAATATGCTTAAGCCTATCCCTAAACACAATCCTTGAGACTGCAACAACCTTGAGGAGCGTTGCCGAGGTTAATGGGTAGGGTACCTCCCTTGAAAGTTCGCTATTGCCGGGCTCAAAGTTCCATGCCGTGAATGATAGGAATCCTCCAGTCTTCAACTGGAGTTGAAGTATCCTGTAGAGGTGCTCAGCCCAGTCGCTGACGGATTCGACGTGGCCATACATCATTGTTGCATTGCTCATAATCCCCAACCCATGGGCAACCTCCATAATCCTAAGCCAAGTCTCCGCAGTGATCTTATGTGGCGCAATCCTAGCCCTAACATCATCAACAAGTATCTCCCCACCCCCACCGGCGAGTGTATCCATGCCAGCCTCCCTGAGCCTCTCCAAAACCTCCCTATAGCTCATCCTATGCTTCCTCGCAATGTAGTCGACCTCAATGGGGCTTAACCCATGGATCGCCACGTGGGGTAGCTTAGCCTTAAGGCCCCTGAACAACTCCTCGTAATACTCTATGCCTAGGTCTGGGTTAATGCCGCCCTGGACGAGCACCTGCCTAACACCATTCAACACCCTATCCGCCTCAGCAACGAACTTCACTGCGTCGTCAACGCTCAGCGTATAGGCCTCTGGATGCCCTCTGGGCCTGTAGAATGCGCAGAATCTGCAGGCTACTACGCATACGTTCGTGTAGTTTAAAATGACGTTGACCACGAATGTCGTCAAGTCGCCGAATATCCTCCTCCTAATGGAGTCTGCAACCATGCCCAACTCCCACACGTCGTACTCGAACAACCTAGCTATATCTGGGGGTTTGAGCTCCTCACCATTAATAGCCTTCTCCAATGCGTCCGAAACCACGGGCCAACCCCCAAATGGGCTTTTTATCTATGGCGCAATTCGTATAAGGAGGCTGGCCAATCACCCATAATGCCCAGCCAATGCACCGTCGACGATGTTAGGTCGGCCTATGAAAATGGTTTAAGCGAGGCTGATGCAGTTAGGCTATTCCGCGAATGCGACTTCAAGGTATTGGCTAAGGTCGCCGACGAAGTGACCTACAAGGTGACTGGGGATACGGTAACCTTCGTTAACAACGTCGTGGTCAACTACAGCAACGTATGCGTGGCCCAATGCCCAATATGCGCATTCTACAGGCCCAGGGGGCACCCGGAGGCATACACCAGGACGCCCCAGGAGGTTGCCAAGATGGTTAGGGAGGCTGTGGACAGGTTTGGCGTCGTTGAACTACACATAAACGGCGGATTCAACCCAGACTTAACGATAGAGTATTTTGAGGAGTTGTTCAAGTCTGTTAAGGAGGCTGCACCATCGGTCATCATCAAGGGCCCTACTGCAGCCGAGGTAGACTTCTACTCCAGGATATGGAGGATGAGCTATAGGGAGGTTTTGGAGAGGATGAAGAATGCTGGCCTTGAGGTCCTTTCAGGGGGTGGTGCCGAAATTTTGAGCGAGGACGTTAGGAGGGTTATAACGCCGTATAAGTTTAATGCCGAGGCCTGGCTTAGGGTTCAGGAGGAGGCCCATAGGGTTGGCCTATTGACAAACGCAACAATGCTCTACGGCCACGTCGAGGGGCCTGAACACATCGTACACCACGTGTTCAGGATTAGGGAGCTTCAGGAGAAGACTGGTGGGGTCCTGCTATTCATACCGATAAAGTTCATGCCTTGGAACACTAAACTCTACAGGGATGGCGTCGTTAAGGGGCCTGCATCATCGATATACGACGTTAAGGTCACCGCAATATCGAGGCTAATACTTGGGGGTGTTGTTAAGAGGATTGGAGCCTACTGGGTCTCTGTGGGTAAGAGGATGGCGTCGACGCTACTGCTCTCAGGCGCAAACGACCTGGTGGGCACGATGATCAATGAGCAGGTCCTTAGGAGCGCAGGCTCCGTGGAGGTTTCTAGGCCGGTAAGCATCGGTGAGCTAGCCCACATAGCCAGGGAGGTTGGTAGGAGGCCCCTGCTTAGGGATACGTTCCACAGGATCCTTGGTGAAGCAGATGGAGGTTAGGGTTGTTAGGCTTAGGTACGCCCACAGCGACCCACTATTCTGGGGGAGTAGGCTTAATGTGGTTAGCCTAAGTAACGTTGAGGCCGCCAGGGCACTCATCGATGGTAAAGCCCAGGTGGGCTTCATACCAGTCACATTCGCGTTGAGGTACTGTGAGAAATTCTCAATAATACCCACATACGCAATATATAGTAATGGAACAGTCTACTCGTCGAGGCTCTTTAAGGGCAGTGGCTCAGGCTACGCATCAGTATCAGACACGACGGTTAGTGCACTTGCAGTATCTAGGCTGCTGGGTATAAGATTCACCGTGGTTAACGACGCCCACGGCGCATTGGCTAAATTCGGCGGAGTCCTGGTGATCGGCGATGAGGCCCTGAGGCTAGTCAACTCAAACTGGCCACACATAGTTGATACGGGCGAGTTGTGGAGGTCCAGGGTCGGTAAGCCATTCGTATACGCGGTCATGGTCGCCTCCAGGGGCGTTTCAAAGGATGTTGTTGAGTACGTTAACCAGGCTATTGAGGATTCGTTATCTAGGTTTGAGGCTAATCCAGGGGTATTGGCTGGCGAGGTTGCCTCAAGGCTCGGCATTTCAAGGGGCCTTGCGGAGAGGTACCTCACGTCGGGCATTAGGTATAGGGTTAATGGCGATGTTTTAGAGGGCCTATTCAGGGAGGTTGAAGTCCTCGGGCTCCCAAACTGCGTAAACATATATGGTTAACTTAATAAGGTTTAGGAGGTGTTTAACGCATGGAATTGGTCATTGGGCATAGCCCGGATCCAGACGACGCATACATGTTCTACGCCCTCAAGAGCGGTAAGGTGCCCTTCAGGCATGTTGTGAGGGAGTTTCTGGCAGATATAGAGACCTTGAATAGGCTTGCAATACACGGCAGGATACACGTGACCGCGGTCAGCACCCACGCAATGGCGTATGCATGCGGCAGGTATGCAATACTGAGGGTTGGGGCATCCATGGGGTATAGGTATGGGCCCGTTCTAGTGGGTAGGGGTGGTGAGGTTAGGTTGGTTGCAATACCTGGAAGGTACGCAACGGCAACCCTACTCCTCAGGCTAGCCATGCCTAACGTGGAGACCGTCGAAATACCGTTCGACAAGATTATAGACGCCGTCAGGGTTGGCCTAGTTGACGCAGGCGTCCTAATACACGAGGGGCAGATAACCTATGAGAGGTTTGGCTTAAGGAAAATAATGGACCTCGGCGAGTGGTGGTACCAGCAGACTAGGCTACCGACGCCACTGGGCCTAGACGTAGTTAGGCTCGACCTGGGGCCTGAGGTTGCCAGGGAGGTTAAGGAGGCCCTGCTCCAATCGATAAGGTACGCCAGTGAGCATAGGGATGAGGCCCTCAGGTACGCCATGGAGTTTGCAAGGGGGCTAAGCCTTGAGGATACTGCAAGGTTCGTAGACATGTACGTTAACAAGTACAGCATAGACATGGGCGGCGAGGGTGAGGAGGCCATCGTGAAGCTCCTGAAGATGGCCAGTGAGGAGGGTATTACACCTCAATGCGAACCCACCTTCATTTAACAAGGACCGCGACGGGGCTTGCGAAGCCTACGCCAAGCATATTTGCTATAAGCCTACACTTAGCCCTGAAGAGGAAGAGTATGGGCGGCGTCTTGGGTTTAAACTCCAGGTATGTTTCATAGTTGTCGAGGCCCTTGGCTATCACCAAGTCGTGCCTAGCCATAGCCTTAACGGCGTCGCCGAGGAGGGGCGAATTCATACCCCCTGAACCAACGACATCAACCCCCAGGCCCTCGACATAGCCCTTAACGTAATCTGCCGTGACGTCGAGTTCATAGGGCTTAGACTTGGCGTAGACCGTCACCTCAATGCCCATCCTCCTCAGGAGCCTTATTGAAAGTAGGTCTATTTGAAACTCCCCAGCATTATCAACTATGTAGCCCACGGACCTAGACCCCTTAACCAGGCCCTCAACATCACCCCTGGATATGCCAATCCACCTAACCTCACCTGACAATGCCTTCTCCAGGTCTTCTAGGCTGAACCTATACCCCCTCATGGCAACGTCCACCGAGTTGAATAGGGCTGCAGCCTCAAGGTGCTTGGCCACATCGCCGCCAAGCAGCCTACTTAACCCCTCAGCAATCCTAGACGCCTCAGCCTCAAGCCTCTCCTTAAACTGCCTATGCGGATCCTCTAGGCCGGTTAACCTGGTTAGCTCATTGAACGACTCTATGAAGGCCCTGGCCCTCCCAAGGGTAGCCTTATCCATTATGTACCTGCCCAGGTTAACGTATGCCGAGGCCCTGTTAACGCCAAGCTCCCTGAGTTCACTAAACCTAGACTCCGTTAGGCACAGTAGGCACTCGGGCGGGTCTATAAACCACACAACCCCCCATATACGCCGCGATTTAACCCTAATGCGCTGCTTAAAAGGCCCGCCAGGCTGGTTAAACATGGCTAAATACGACGTGGTTGTCATCGGCGGCGGCCACAATGGGCTTGTTGCCGCAAACTACCTGGCTGACGCAGGGCTTAGGGGTATTGTAATTGAACGTAGGGGTGTTTTGGGTGGCTTGGCATCCAGCGAGGAGCTGTGGCCAGGCTTCAAAATACCCACAGGGGCCTACGTCTTAAGCCTATTCAAGAGGAGGATTATTGAGGAGTTGGGGCTTGGTAAAATGGGCCTGAGGGTCTACCTCAAGGAGCCTGGCCTCTTCCTACCACTTCCAGGTGGGAGGAGTTTGACGATTTGGCCTGATGTAAAGGCCACGGTTAGGGAGGTTGAAAGGTATTCTAAGCGCGACGCCTCAAGCTACGTTAAATGGGTTTCCTTCTGGGACGCCTTCACAAGCCTCATAGAGCCACTACTCTACACGCAGCCGCCAAGCCTAATGGACATACTAGACGAGGCTAGGAGGATTTCACCACTGCTAGGCGTGTTTAGGGATTTGGCCGAGAGGTTCGTTGAAGACTTCGCCTACGCCATAACAGCCAGCGCAGCCAGGATGCTGGACGACTACTTCGAGTCTGAGGAGGTTAAGGCCGCGCTCGTTGAGGATGGGGTTGTTGGAACCTTCGCAGGCCCATACACGCCAGGCACGGCATACGTACTAGCCCACCACGTCATGGGTGAGGTTAATGGCGTTAAGGGGGCGTGGGGCTATGTTGAGGGCGGTATTGGGAGGCTGAGCGAGCTGCTGGCTGAGAGGGCTAGGGGCCGTGGGGTCGACATAATGCTTGGGGTTGGGGTGAGGAGGATTATTGTCAGGGATTCGTCGGTTAAGGGCGTTGAGCTGGATGACGGTAGGGTTATTGAGGCAGGCTACGTCCTATCCAGCGCAGACGTCAAGACAACGTTCCTGAAGCTGATAGATCCAGATGCGGTTGATGGGGACTTCAGGAGGAGGATCAGCAACATAGAGTCCACGGGCGTCTCAGCTAAGATAGTCGGCGTCCTTGAGGGGCTACCTAAGGTTGGCGTCAAGGATTCAGACCCCCTAATCGGCTACAGGGCCTCAATGTTGATAATGCCCAGCGTAGACTACGTCGAGAGGGCGTATAGGGATGCTTTAAACGGCTCATACAGCAGGGAGCCCTGGATATCCATAAACGTCCCTACAACATACGACAGGTCGATAACAACGGGGGACTACCACGTATTCTCAATGTTCATACAGTACGTCCCGAGGAGCATCAAGCTTGATGAATCCGTCAGGGAGTCTATAAGGGACGCCGTGTATAGCGTTGTTGAGGAGTATATTCCAGGGTTCAGGAAGAGCGTTGTACGCGACATGTTGATAACGCCTCATGACTATGAAAGCGCCTACGGCACGGTTGGCGGAAACATATTCCACATAGACATGAGGCTTGACCAACTGTTTACAAGCAGGCCGATGCCTGGCCTATCGAGGTATAGGACGCCTATAAGGGGCCTATACCTATGCGGCTCAGACGCGCACCCAGGCGGTGGGGTTACGGGGCTGCCGGGCCGTAATGCGGCAATGGCCCTACTTGAGGATTTGGGTAAGGTTAAGCGCGCCGGGGTCAACATTGCTGATGCACTATTGGCCGCTGTTAAGGTCCTTAAGGCGCTAGGCGGCTAATCATACTGTCTGCAAAGTTTAAATAAATTATTGCTGCTGGGCGTTGATGAGTAGGCACTATGGTGAATTGGCCGCAATCTACATGACTATTTTCATAATTAGGCTTGGGTCTGGGGCAAACCTCTTCCTACTATCATACCTATCGCCGGGTAGTGAAATTGCAGTTGGCGTAGTTTTGGCAGTTTACCCACTTGCCGAGGCCTTAACATCGCTGGCCGCTGGCCAGTTGGCAGATAGGATTGGTAGGAGGGTTACCCTCCTAGCAGGCTTCACCTGGCTCATGATCTTCATAACGCTGATATTCATGGTGCTTTCACGTGGGGGTGGTGTGGCCGACTTAATCGTCGTCAATGGCCTAATGGGCCTTGGGGCAGCCCTAGTATTGGTCTCAAGCCTAGCCATCATAGTTGATTTAACCAGGAGGGATGTTAGGGGCCTTGGAATGGGCTTCTTCGACTTCCTAAACATATTCGGCTACGCCCTAGGCTACCAGGTCGGCTCAATACTATACCAATACTTCAACAGCGCGACATCATACGTGCCCCTGATCCTAACCCTACTACCATTCTACGTAGCCTCAATAATATTCGTCAGGGAGACTATGCCTGTTAGGGGCGGTGTTGTCTACAGTAACCCACTTAGGGGTATTCCGAGGAGGGTTCAGGCAACGCTGCCGATATGGTTCTCCATAACGACCATACTGGGCGCCGCCCTATATACGGGTAGGGTTCTTGGGAAGCTCCACGTAATGCCCATTCAGGTCGGCTCACTTGTCCTCGGGGCAACATTGGTTGTCGGCCTTGGTTCCGTGGCCTTCGGGAGGCTGTCGGATAGGCTTGGTAGGGTTAGGGTTATGAGGATTGGCATCGCCGGCGTTTCAATAGGCCTAGTGGTGCTTACGGTGGCGCTGATGCTTGGCCTCAACCCAATATACTCCGTGGCCATAGCGTCGCCCTTCATATTCCTGGCGTCCGCAGTGGTCCCATCCATACTGGCCTTGACTGGTGATGAGGCCCTATTAACCATGAGGGGCTCCTCAATGGGCCTCTACAGCCTAATGCTAGGGTTGGGAATGTCCATAGGCAGCGTGTTGGCCTCCTTAGCATACACCCACGCGGGCCTCGGTGGAATTGCCCTAGCGGCATTGGTAATATTTGCGCTGGCGCTCATAGCCTACGTAGCCATGTCCAGGGCCTAGTCGAACTCGTGTATCTGCTCCTCGCCCGCAGCCTCAATTGGCCTATACTCCCCGGTGTATGGGTCGTGGTAGCCTAGGACTACGTGGAACGTATTCATCCTGCACTTGGTGCAGTATATGTATAGGCCATTCCTGAAGGGCGTTAGGTCGAACCCCACGTCAAGCTCCCTCTCCAGGCCACACCTCGTACATTTAATAACCCACCTGGTCACTCGATGGGAAGGTTGGCTTGGCTTAAAAGTGTTGGCTTCAACGCTTGAGGAGCTTCTCCATAACCTCAACGAGCCTTGGCGCAGGGTTCTTCATGGTTACGGCGGCCAACTCCTGCCAATCTGGGCTGCCATTTACTTCAAAGACGACGTAGCCACCATCGGACTCACCTATATCCACCCCGGCGTAAACTAGGCCTAGTGCCTCAGATGCCCTTATCGCGATTTCGCTAAGCTCCCTATCAACCCTATCGCATGGCTTACCCTTAGCCCCCTGGGCTATGTTGGTCTTCCACTGCCCATCGGCAGCGATCCTGTACATGCATCCGAACACCTCGCCGTCAATGACCAGGACCCTGATGTCCCTGTTGGGCTTCTCCACGTAGCGTTGAACATAGATGGGCCTCTTGACTATTAGGAGCGATTTAGCGACCTGGAAGGCTATGTCTGGGTCGCTAACCATCACTGAGCCGAAGCCCCTTGAGCCCTGTATCGGCTTTATGACGACTTTACCCATCCTCTTGGCGGCATTGTAGGCCGTCAATAGGCTCTCCGTAGATACGGTTTCTGGGATAGGCACCTTGTGCCTAGCCAATAGGGCGAGGGTCTCCGCCTTATTCCTAGTCCTTAACAGGCTCTCCAGGCTATTAACCATCACCACGCCCGACTCCTCAAGGGCCTTAACTATCGTGGTCCTGTGGAAGAACTGCTCAACATCAATCAGGTAGCCTAAGCTCCTCAGGAAGGCCCCATCTATCTTAAGTTCAGAGTCCCCCAAAACCACCGACACGGCGCCATCCCTCATCAGCAGTGATAGCCTTGAGAAGGGCAGGTACCTTGGAATATGGCCCCTAGCCCTAATACTGTAGTAGACATCCCTATTGCTTCTGCTAGGTATCGGCGAGTCCGCCAATATGGCTATGGTATAAGTTATGTTAAATCACCATGATCCCCATCATAGCTACCTTTTAAACTTTAAATCAATAAGGCCACAAGGGGGTTCACGTAGCCCGGCTTAAACCTTTGACTAGGCTCCATAGCCCGGTAAGGCGCCTTGAGTTATTTTTAGTAAAAGCACCGTTTACCTAGTGTATGGGGGCCTATTGCTCAAGCCTCCTAGCCATATCGCTGAGCAGATTCCTAACGCTGAATAATGCGACGTAATCCCTCACATTAAGCCTCCTGGCAATATCAGCTATTGTTGAGTTCACCAATTCGTCAGACCTCCCATGTATCATGAAGTAGCAGTCGTAGCGCCACCTACCTGGTACTGGGGTCCTTTTAACGACGTGCGTGGCTTCATCAACCTCCGCAACCTTGAGGCAATCTGCATTAGCCATATTAACCATTGCATTCGACCTAAACCCAACCGCATCTGGGTCTAGGGTTGCGTAGAAGTCCCTTAAGACGCCAACCTCCCTCAACCTAACGATGGTTTCAATAACCTTTGAGGTAGCCATATTTAGCCTGGAGGCGATCTCCCTGAAGGGCTCCTCAACAATGCCTATCGACTTAACCATGTCTAGGAACCCCTGGGGTATGTTGAGCGCCTTAACGTCGGGCACATTTTCAGGGAGTATTAGCCTCTTAGCCCTTGAAACGCCCCTATACAGGTCGAATTTAACGTCTATTTTAAAAGTCCTCTCACTGTAGAGTATGACGTAGTCGCTTATCTTGAATCGGTTAACCACGTCGAGGACCTTGGACTCAACCTCAGCCCTAGTTGGGGCCTTGGTAACGTACCAAATGTTGTATAGGCTACCTGCCCTGAGGAAATTGTGGGTGACCTGCCTATCCCTATTAATGTAGGCTGCAACCTCGTCAACCAACGCCTCAGGGACCCTCAGGGCCACTAGGGCAGACTCCATACCCCTAGCCCTATAGTTCACCAGGGCGCCAATCCTCCTAACGACGCCAGCCTTAACGAGGGCCCTCAACGTATCTATAACCCAGCCCTCCGAGGCACCAATCCTGTTGGCCAATTCGAGGAAGGGCCTATCGACGAGGGGGAAGTTGTA